>JBILEG010000434.1:0-3365 GCA_044352225.1 Pseudomonadales bacterium
CCCGCTGAGGCCTCGGCATTCTAGCGACCGAGCCCATGCTGTCAAGGCGAGAGGGCGATGTTTTTCAGGGCCCGGTCTGCGAGGCGGCATCACTGAGGTCTTGCCAGGCGGCCCGTATGTACAGGCCCGCAGACCAGATGGTGAGAAACACGGCCACGTAGAGCAGCAGATATCCCAGATAGAACAGCGGCCCCGGCGCCGGCTCAACGGCCAGCAGCACGGTGATGGCAATCATCTGGACCGTCGTCTTCACCTTGCCCACAAAAGAAACCTTCACGCTGCCGCGCTTGCCGATATCCGCCATCCACTCGCGCAGGGCCGAAACGAGTATCTCCCGTGCCACCACCACCAGTGCCGGGAGGGTGAACCACACCGAGTCCTGCTGCCCCACCATCAGTACCAGCGCGATCGCCACCATCAACTTGTCCGCGACGGTTCAGCTTCCGGGCCAGGTAGCCGTCGAGCCAGTCGGTGACGGCGGCCAGCACGAAGATTGCTGCCGAGGCCATGGCGCTCCAACTGAACGGCAGCCAGAACACCACCACCAGCACCGGTATGAGTGCCATGCGGAACAGCGTGAGGGCGTTGGGAATGTTCATGGGCTCATTATCACGGGTGCCCTGCGAACATGCCATGACTAGGCGTCGTGCAGGGCCGCATAGACGTCCTCGGCGATCTTGCGACTGATGGCAGGCACGCGCATCAGTTCTTCCAGGCTCGCCTTGCTGATGCCCTGCAAACCGCCGAAATAGCGCAACAACTCGCGCCGTCGCCGCGGACCGACACCCGGAATGCCCTCCAGCGGAGAGCCGGCGCTTTTCTTTGCGCGCCGCTTTTGCAGGGCGCTGATGGCAAAACGGTGCGCCTCGTCGCGCACTTGCTGGATCAGGTGAAGGGCCACCGAATCCGGCGGCATCACCAGTTCGCGCCGCTCCTTGCCGAGGATGATGGTCTCGAAGCCAGCCTTCCGCGTGGTGCCTTTCGCGACGGATGCCACCGTCACGCCCTCGATCTGGAGCTCTTCCATGACCTCGAGTGCCTGTGCGAGCTGACCCTTGCCGCCATCGATCAGCAGCAGGTCAGGCAGCTTGCCTTCGCCCGATTTGAGCCGCGTGTAGCGGCGCTCCAGCGCCTGACGGATGGCCGCGTAGTCATCGCCGGGGCGTATGCCCTCGATGTTGAAGCGGCGGTAATCGGCCTTGAGCGGGCCACCGCCATCGAAGACCACGCAAGAGGCGACCGCGAGCTCACCGCCGCTGTGGCTGATATCGAAGCACTCGATCCGTTCGGGCGCCGCATCCAGACCCAGCGCCTCCTGCAGTTCGGCGAGCTGGTCGTGCATGCGGGCGCGATTGGCGAGGAAGCTCCCCAGGTTCTGGCGCGCGGTTTCCTGCGCGAGTTTCAGCCACTGCGCACGAGCGCTGCGGACCCGCGCACTCAATGCCACGCGCCGTCCCGAGGCCTGCGAGAGGGCATCGGCCAGCACATCGAGGTCCTCGGGTTCGTCACCGAGCAGGATCTCGCGCGGGATGTCGCGGTCATCGCGTGCACCCAGGTAGAACTGCGGCACGAAAGCGGCGAGCACTTCGGCGGGGCTCTCGTCGAGCTTGCAGCGGGGGAAATAGCTGCGGCTGCCGAGGATGCGTCCATCGCGCACGAACAACACCTGCACGCAGGCCGCCCCGGGGCCGGCGGCGGCCGCGATCACGTCCAGCGTGCCATCACCGCTCTCGATCGACTGGCGCTCGCGCACGGCCTGCAGGTGACGGATCTGGTCGCGCAGCGTGGCCGCACGCTCGAACTCGAGGCGCTCGGCCGCACGCTCCATTTCGTCGGCGAGTTCCGTCTGCAGGACCGTGCTCTTGCCCTCGAGGAACAGCACGGTACGCCGCACCGAATCCGCGTATGCCTCCTCGCTCACGAGCCCCACGCAGGGGCCGGAACAGCGCTGTATCTGGTATTGCAGGCAGGGCCGCGAACGGTTGCGGAAGAAACTGTCCTCGCACTGGCGCACGCGGAAAACCTTCTGCATGAGATTCAGGCTCTCGCGCACGGCAGAGGCGCCCGGGAAAGGCCCGAAATAGCGGCCCTTCGCGCGTTTCGCGCCGCGGTGGAAGCCCAATCTCGGGAACGACTCGCCCTGAGAGAGAAAGATGTACGGATAGGACTTGTCGTCGCGCAACAGTATGTTGAACGGCGGGTGCTGGCTCTTGATCAGGTTCTGCTCGAGCAGCAAGGCCTCGGTGTCGCTGCCGGTGATGGTGACCTGTATCTCGGCAATGCGGGCGACCAGCGCCTCGGTCTTGGGGCCCAGCCCCGTCTTCTGGAAGTAACTCGACACCCGCTTGCGAAGGTTGCTCGCCTTGCCGACGTAGAGCAGCGCAGCGGCCGCGTCGTACATCTGGTAGACACCCGGGCGCTCGCTCAGGTTGCGGAGAAAGGCCGCGGCATCGAAGGTGGTCTGTGGGGTATCGCTCATGCCCCGATTATAGGGCGCGTCGCCTCCGGAGCGCCGCCGCCGATCAGGCCGTGCTGTGTAGCAAGTCGCGCGAGCTCGATGTCGGTGGATAGCTGGAGTTTCTCGAGGATGCGGTACCGGAAGGTATGCACGGTCTTCACCGAAATAAACAATCTCAGCGCGATATCGGCGGGCCGGGCGCCGGCAAGGAGCAGCAGGCACACCTGCATTTCGCGACCTGTGAGCCTGTCGAAGGGATTGCTGTTCAACGGCACGCGCTGCGGCTCGGCCACGCGCGTACCGTCCCCCCCCATGACGCGTTCGATGACCGAGGCGAGTTCCTCCCGGCTAACGCTCTTGCCGACGCATGCAGCGAATCCATGCCGGAAAAGCCGCTGCAGGGGTTCGTCCTCCCAGGCGGTGACGCCGACGATGCGCACCCGCGGCAAGGCGATGCGGATGCGGCGCGCGGCCTCGAGCCCACCGATTCCCGGCATGCGCAGGTCCATCATCACCAGATCGGGTTCGAGCTCACGGGCAAGGCGCAGGGCCTCTTCGCCGCTGCTTGCCTCGCCGCAGATGTGCAGACCGGGCATTTCGGACAGGACGCCGATCAGGCCGCGGCGCAGGAGATGGTGATCGTCCACCACGAGCACGGCGAGCGAGGAACCGGGGGAAAGCGTGGGCATGCGGGCGTCTCCGCTGGATGCTGGATTCGCCGCAGTACAACCCGGATCCGAGGCGCACACGTGGACACGTGGGAGGGCGAAAGTAGAGCAAGGCCACGGCGGCTGTAAAGATGTCAGCGCGCAATGGGCCGGATGAGGCGCCAGGTCAGGTTCAGGCGGGGGGCAGTCGCGCGCCGCATTTTGGGCAAGGCGTGCTGCCAAGCAGACTGCAGTGGCGG
>JBILEG010000297.1:0-4825 GCA_044352225.1 Pseudomonadales bacterium
GCTCGGCGCGCGAACGCAGCACGAAACGCCTGGGCTCACCCAGACTGACCGAGGCGATGAACGGATCCGGGCCCAGTTCGGGCTCGTCATCGCTGTGCCAGCCCATGCTGTCTTCGCCGTCGCGGTAGAGGTTCAGCAGCACGCAATTGAAGTGCTGACCGCAGAGTGCCTCGACGCGCGAGCGCAGACTCTGCATCGCCGGACCGAGGGGACGAGGATCATGACGCACGCCGGAATAGCGGTAACTGCAACCGGGCTCGCCGTGCCAGGCGCTCAGGCGCGGTGCCGGCAACTCTCGGCCGAAGAGCCGCACCCTGTGCCGGGAAAACTCCGCCTCGGCGCACAGGGCCTGCATCAGCACCACGGACTCTTCCGCGAACACATCCGGCCAGAGCGATACGGCACCCGGCTCAAGCAGCGTGCGTTCGCAGCGGGGCTGGCGCATCAGAAGGGCACGGGCTCGAGTTCGAGCAGCACGCCGAAACGCTCCCGCACGGACTCACGGATGCGTGCCGCGAGATCTGTCAGCGCTGCCACGGTTCCGCCACCGTGGTTCACGAGCACGAGTGCCTGCGCATCGTGCACGCCCACTCCCCGCTCGCTGTGGCCTTTCCAGCCGCAACGCTCCACCAGCCACGCCGCTGCGAGCTTCACGCGGCCATCCGCCTGCAGCCAGTGGACGATCCCGGGCTCTGCGCGCAGCAACTGTCCGAAGACCTCCGCGGAGACCACGGGATTCTTGAAGAAACTGCCCGCGTTCGGCAGCAAAGCCGGATCAGGCAAGCGACGACGCCGGATCGCCATCACGGCGGCGAGCACCTCTGCGGGGCCGGGCTCAGGGCACTGCGCCAGCTCTGCCGCGAGCGCGGCGTAGCCGGTGCAGGGGACAACCGGCCTCGGCAAGACAAACAGCACATCGGTCACGAGGAAGCCGCCCGCCAGCGCGCCCTTGAAGATGCTGTCGCGATAGGCAAAGGCGCACTGCGCTGCGCCGAGCACGCGGGGGCTGCCGCTTTGCAGGTCGATGCCACGCACCTCCAGCACGAAGCGGTCGAGTTCCACCCCGTAAGCGCCGATGTTCTGTATGGGTGCAGCACCGACCGTGCCGGGGATCAGAGCGAGATTTTCGAGACCATGCCAACCCTGCGCATGGCAGTGCAGCACGAAGGGATGCCAGGGCTCTCCGGCGGCCGCGCGCAGGACGCGGCGCGAGGCGCTGTCTTCGAGCAGTTCGATGCCCGTATTCCGCATGCGCAGCAGAAGGCCCGGCAGGCTCTCGGGCAAGAGTACGTTGCTGCCACCTCCGAGCACACGAAGCCGCAGACCGCGCTCGCGCGCGAAGACAAGAAGTCGGGGAATGTCCGCGGCATCCTGCACATCCGCGCACCACTCGGCGATGCACGGCAGGCGCAGCGTGTTGCTGCCACGCAGGTCGACGCCTGCCTCGGGAGTCGCGCTCACGCCCCGAGGCCGAGTTGCGCGATCAGGCCGTCTGCGGCGTCTTCGACCAGATCGAGCACCTTCTCGAAGCCCTGCGCGCCGCCGTAGTAGGGATCCGGAACCTCAAGCAACCCGTGCGAGCCATAGCGCAGGAACAACCCGAGTTCGCCGCTGAAATCCGCGGGCTTCAACGCCTCGAGCTCATCGAGGTTCGCGCGATCCATGGCGAGGATATGCGTGAAGCGGCTGAAATCAGCGGGAACAACCTGCCGCGCGCGCAGCGCAGAGAGCTCGTAACCGCGCGCCGCAGCATGGCGCTGGGCCCGGAGGTCGGGCGGCTCTCCGGCGTGCCATCCTCCGGTGCCGGCAGAGTCCACCCTGACACGATCACCCAGCCCCCGCAGCCCGAACTTCCGGAGCAAGACCCCGTGGGCCGTGGGCGAGCGGCAGATGTTGCCAAGACAGACGAACAACACCGACGCACTCATGCGGTGGGCTTCGTCAGCAGCGCATTCACGCGCACCAGATCCGCGGGCGTATCCACGCCGCCGGGAATCGCCGCGCAGGCATGGTCGGCATGGATACCCACGCCATGCTCCAGCGCACGCAGTTGCTCGAGTGACTCGAGCCCTTCGAGCACGCCGAGCGGCCAGCCCACGAAGCGGTGCAGGAACTCCACGCGATAGGCATAGATCCCGATGTGCCGCAGCGGCCTGAAACCTTCAGGCAGGCGGGTGCGATCAGCGGCAAAGGCATCGCGGGGCCAGGGGATCGGGGCGCGGCTGAAATAGATCGCGCGGGAGCGGTCGTCACGCACAAGCTTCACGATATTGGGGTCGAGGAAGGCCTCGACGCTATCCAGCGCCTCGCAGAGCGTGGCCATGCCGCAGTCTGCTGCGTGCGAGAGGTTGGCAGCCACCTGATCGATAACCTCGGGCGGAATCAGCGGCTCGTCGCCCTGCACGTTCACGACGATCGCCTCGCCGGGCAGCCCCAGCGCGGCCACTGCCTCCTGCAGCCGATCGGTGCCCGAGGGGTGCGTGGCCGCCGTCATGCAGACCTCGGCGCCGAAGGCCTCGGCAGCGGTACGGATGCGTTCGTCGTCGGTGGCGATCACTACGCGCGCGGCGGAACTGCGCGTGGCACGCTCCCAGACGTGGCGGACCATGGGACGCCCGGCGATGTCCAGCAGCGGCTTTCCGGGCAGGCGGGTGGACGCATAGCGGGCGGGAATCACGACGGTGAAACTCACTTTGCCTCCGGCGCGCTGCCCGCGGGCTCGCGTGTGGTGATGCTCAATCGGGCGAAACCACCGCGGCCGGCAGCGTCCATGGCGCGCACCACGAGTTCGTGGGGCGTCTTGCCATCTGCGGTGATCACCAGCGGCCGGTCGGTATCTCCGCCCGATGCATCGCGCAGCGCCGCCACGATGGTCTGAACCCGGTCATCGGCGAGGGTGCGGCCGGCAACTGCGAAGCTGCCGCCCGCAGACACCAGCAACTCGATGCGCTCGGGACGCTGCTCCGGCGGTTGGGCAGAGGCCTCGGGCAATGTGACCTGCAGCTTGCCTTCGCGGGCAAAGGTGGTGGCCAGCATGAAAAAAATCAGCGTGACGAACACCACGTCGATCAGGTTGATCACATCGATCCGCGCCGTGCGGCGCGGGCTGCGGCGGAATCTCACGGACGGGGGCTCTCGCGGACTTCGACGGGCCGCCCTCCCGACACCGCCTCGACGAGGCGTGTGGACTCCTGCTCGAGTGCGAGCACGATGCCGTCTACGCGACGCAGGAAGTGGCGGTGCAGGATGAGCGCGGGAATCGCCACCACCAGGCCGCCTGCGGTCGCCACGAGCGCCGTGGAGATACCGCCGGCGAGCAGCGCGGCGTCACCGGAGCCGTGATGCAGCACCTGCGTGAACATCTCGATCATGCCGATCACGGTGCCCAGCAGGCCGATCAGCGGCGTCACCTCTGCAATCACGCCAAGGGTGTTCAGGTAACGCTCGAGATCGTGAACCACCTGCGCGGCAGCGTCCTGGATGCTTTCTTTCATGACCTCGCGCCCGTGCTGCGCGTTGGCGAGCCCGGCCGCAAGAATCCGGCCAAGCGGGGAAGAGCGCTGGAGCTTTCGCAGGCGCTCGGTGGTGAGCTCGTTGCGGCGGATCCATTCCCAGACGTCGGCGACGGTGCCGGGCGGCACGATCTTGCGGATATCGAGTGTCCACCATCGCTCGATGGAAATCGCCAGCGCCACGATGGAGCACAGGATGATGGGCAGCATGAGGATGCCACCGGATTTGACGATCTCGAACACGTGGCTGCTCCTGCGGCGCGCGTCGGGGCATTGTAGAGGAGCGGCAGCGCGCGCGTGTAGGCAAAGCGCGGCCCTTCATTGATGCCCACGAGCACGGAGCGGGTGCGCGGCCCACCCGTGTTCCGCAATAATGCCCGCCCCTCACGCGGACGCCCTGCCATGTGGTTCAAGACCCTTCGCATCTACCGTCTCACCGCACCGCTAGGCTGCAGCGCGGAGGAACTCCCCGGCCTGCTCGAGGCACATGCCTTCGCCCCGTGCGGAGGGCTGGACGTCTCGCGCACCGGCTGGGTGCCGGCGCTGGACAGCACGGCGAGCGGCTTCGTGCACTCGCACTCCGACCACCACCTGCTGTGCGCACGCACGCAGACGCGCCTCTTGCCAGCCTCCGCTGTGCGCGAGGCGCTGGATGACCGCGTTGCAGAGCAAGAGGCGAAGGAAGCCCGCAAGCTGGGTCGTCGCGAACGCAACGAACTGAAGGACGAGATCGTGCAGACGCTCCTGCCCCGAGCGCTCACGCGCTCGCAGCTCACGCGGGCAATCCTGATCGAGTCAAAAGGACTGATCCTGATCGACGCCAGGGTCACAGCCCGGGCCGAGGACCTGTTGAACCTGCTGCGCGAAACGCTGGGCGCGCTCGCCGTGAAACCGCTGGTGCCTGCACGCAGCCCTGTCGAGAAAATGACCGACTGGCTGGCGGGGACGCGTCTGCCGCCACGTTTCACGCTCGGCCAGCACTGCGACCTGCGCGACCCGCTGCATCAGGCCAATGTGATCCGTGCGCGAGCGCAGGAGCTTGCCACCGCGGAGGTGCGCAATCACCTCGAAGCGGGCAAGACCGTCGCGAGCCTCGGCTTGCAGTGGAGCGACCGTCTGCAGTTCGTGCTGGCCGAGGACCTGTCGGCAAGCGCCATCAAATATCTCGACGTTCGCGAGCGCGACGCGGGCTACGAAGGCGAGGACGATGCTGCGGAACTGGCCCGGCTGGACGGGGATTTCGTGTTGATGTCGATGGAACTCGACAAGCTGGTCGAAGACCTGATCGAGATCTTCGGAAGCTCCGACTGAGG
>JBILEG010000134.1:0-8195 GCA_044352225.1 Pseudomonadales bacterium
TTTGGCCCGCGCGGGCGAGGTAGGCCGCGGCCACGAGGCCGTTGTGGCCGCCGCCGATCACGATCGCGTCATAGGTATTCACTGACATGGTGTTGCCTCGGTCGTCTGTGGGCGCGAGCTCATTTCTTTTTCCATTCGGGTTCGTAGAAGGGCAGCTTCACCACGCGAGCCGGCGCGGTGCGGCGGCGGTGCTCGACCGTCACCTCGATCGACAGCGCGGTGCCCGGCTGGTAATGCGGGCGCTGCAGGTGCGCGAGCGCGATGTACTTTTTGAGCACCGGCGACCAGGTGCTGGTGGAGGCATAGCCCACCTGCGTGGTACCGCTGTAGATGGGCAGGCTGCCGCGCACGGCCATCGCCGGGATCTGTGGCGGCAGGCCGACGGCGGCGTAGAGTTTCTCCATGCCTTCCCAGTCGACCTCCACGCCCACCATCCGCCACGCCGGGCCATCCCGGTGTTCCCGTTCGAGCGCCTCCCGGCCTACGAAGTATCCGGGCTTGTCGAGGTGTACGCTCCAATCGAGGCCCAGTTCGTAGGGCGAGGATTTCTGGCTGTCGATCCAGGCGGCGTGCGAGGAGGTGTAGTCGACGTCGAGCATGACGAGGCCCGCCTCCACGCGCGCCATGTCCATGGCGAGGATGCCGCAGGGCACGATGCCGTAGTCGTGGCCGGCCGCCAGAAGCGCGTCCCACACCGTGAGTGCGTCTTCGGGGCGCAGCCAGATCTCGTAGCCCAGGTCGCCCGTGTATCCCGTGCGCGAGATCTCCACGGGGCAACCGGCGAGGGTGTTGGCAGCGACTCGGAAGTACTTGAGACCATCCAGCGATGTCCCGCAGCAGCGGTTCAGCACCTTGCGCGAATTCGGGCCTTGCAGGCTGAGCGCGGCAATCGTGTCGCTCTCTTCCACGATGCGCACATCCATCCCGCCCGCGTTCATCTCCAGCCAGCGCAGCGAGGGTTCGGCGGAGGTGAGGCGGAACTCCTCCGGTCCCAGACGCGAGATGGTGCCGTCGTCCACCAGCTTGCCGTCCTCGTCACACCAGCCGGTGTAGCCCACTTGGCCGACCGTCATCTTGTGGATGTCGCGTGGCGTGACGCGGTGGAGCAGGTCGGCGGCATCGGGCCCGGTGATGCGGTATTTCAGCAAGGGCGAGATGTCGATGAGTGCGGCCGCATTGCGGATGCCCCAGTACTCGCGGTCCAGCCCGAGATCGTAGGATCCGAGCACGATGTGGCCGGCCCAGCGACGCCAGTTCTGCGCCAGCGAGAGCGCCGAGGTGCGTTCGTGGAAAGGAGTGCGTTTGAGTTGCAGCATGGCGGGTCCTTTGGTCCGGTGCCCCGGGGTTCAGCGTTCGAATTTGGTGCTGAGCACGATGGAGCTCAGCGTGCGTTCGACGCCCTCGAGCGCGCCGATGGCGTCGATGGCGGTATCCAGTGCCTCGGTGCTTTCTTCCTGCACCATGGCGATGAGATCGTACTGGCCGCTTATCGTGTGCAGGGCCCGCACGGCGGGAATCTTCTGCAAGGCGCGGGTCAGCGCGGCCTGTTTCTTGGGATCTGCGGCGATCATCACGTGCGCGCCGATGCGGCTTCGCTGGTAGTCCGGCGCCAGGCGCACCGTGTAGCCGCGTAGCGGCCCCTCCTGCTCCAGCCGGTGCATCCGGTCCTGGACTGTGGCGCGAGCCACCCCAAGTTCGCGGGCGAGCTGGGTGACGCTCGAGCGGCTGTTCGCTCCGAGCAGTTCCAGCAATCGGCGGTCCAAATCATCCATTTGATCGAATCGGTCAGGGGTTTTTACAAACTGATCAGTATTGGCTGGCGAGTCGGCTAATCTGACTATTCAATCTGACAGCTCTCGCTTCTACAGTTCAGACCTTCGAATGCGAATTGCCAGCCCGTTCAATACGTAATGTGCTGAACGAGTGTATAGGAAATATCCGGGAGGAGCCACGATGGGCATTGCAGAAAGCAGGGGACATGAGCCCGCCGTGCTTGTGCGCGAAGGCGGAGCGAGGGTGCGCGATCTGGCGCCCGGGCTCGTGGGAGTGCCTGGCTTGGAGAGCGTTCTGGACACGCCCGTTCCCGCTGCCATCAAGCCTGCCGCGGCGCCGGTGCAGTTGCGCCACAGGGAATTCGACGACAGCGAGTTCTGGCGCGCCATTCCCGGCTATGCGGAGCTGTCCCGGGACGCCTTCCTGGACTTCAAGTTCCAGAACAAGCACAGCGTCACCTCCGTCGACCAGCTCGAAAAGGTGCTTGGGTCTTTGGCATCGCCCGCCTTCATTGCCGATGTGCGTGCCGGGATGGCCAAGGCACCGATGAACCTGCGGCTTTCGCCCTACACGGTCAGCCGCATGGACTGGAGCGATCCCTACGCGGATCCGATCCGCATCCAGTTCGTGCCCGTGGCCTCGCTGCAGATCCCGGATCACCCGCGTCTCACCCTCGACTCACTGCACGAGCAATCCGATGCGCCCACGCCAGGGCTGACGCATCGCTACCACGACAAAGCACTGTTCCTTCCGCTGGATGTCTGCCCGGTGTACTGCCGTTTCTGCACGCGCAGCTATGCGATCGGCGGCGACACGGACACTGTGAGCAAGGCGCGTCTCAAGCCGAACAGCGATCGCTGGAAGCTGGGCATTGCCTACCTGGCTTCGCGCCCCGAGATCGAGGATGTGGTCGTGTCGGGCGGCGATGCCTTCATGCTGCCGGCCGCGCACCTCGAGACCATCGGCAACCTGCTGCTCTCGATCCCGCACATCCGCCGTATCCGCATCGCCACCAAGGGGCCTGCGGTCGCACCCATGAAGATACTGAGCGACCACGAGTGGACCTCGGCGCTGCTGACGCTGGTGGCGCGCGGGCGGCGTGAAGGCAAGGAAGTCTGCCTGCATACGCACTTCAACAACCCCTCGGAGATCAGCGGCATCACCCGCGATGCTATGCGGCTGCTCTTTTCCGAGGGCGTCACGGTGCGCAACCAGGCTGTCATGATCCGTGGCGTGAACGATTCCCCGGCAACCATGACCGAACTGGTGCGTCGCCTCGGTTACATGAACGTGCATCCGTACTACGTCTACCAGCACGACATGGTCTCGCAGGTCGAGGATATGCGCACCACCGTGGCCACCACGGCCGAAGTGGAGCGTCACGTACGCGGCTCCACTGCCGGCTTCAACACGCCTACCTTCGTGGTGGATGCGCCTGGTGGCGGCGGCAAGCGCGCTGTTCACAGCTTCGACCATTACGACCGTGTGACCGGCATCAGCGTGTATCGCTCGCCCGCGGTGCATGCCGACGAGGCCTATCTCTACTTCGACCCGGTCGATCTGCTGCCAGAGGAAGGGCAAGCCCTCTGGGCGGATCCCGCGCGGCACCAGCCGATGATCGATGCGGCCGTGGAGGCCGCTGGCCTTTCGCACCTGAAAATCGTGTCTGGCTGAGCTGATGGATCTGGGCGTCGGCGCCTCCGCCTTCGCGCTGCTTTTCGTCGCCGAGATGGGCGACAAGACCCAGCTCACCGCCATGACCCTGGCGACACGCTACCGCGCGCTGCCGGTGGCGATCGGTGTCTGTTCGGCGTTCCTGGTGCTGAACGTGCTCGCGGTTCTGGTGGGCCAGGTGCTGTTCCGCTACGTGCCCCAGCAGGCGGTGCTGCTGGCCGCGGGCATGTTGTTCCTCGTGTTCGCGTGGAAGTCGTGGCAGGCGTCCGACGAAGACGAGGAAGCATCAGGCCCTGCGGATGCGCGCAGCGCGGTGATCACGAGCTTCCTGATGATCTTCATGGCCGAACTGGGCGACAAGACACAACTCGCGCTGATCGCTCTTGCTGCCTCCAGCGGCGCAGTCTGGTCGGTGTTCGCCGGCGCAACGCTCGCTCTGTGGGCGGTGTCCCTGATCGGGATCTTCGTCGGCGCCACGCTGCTCAAGAACGTTCCGAAGGCCCTGATGCACCGCGCCGCAGCGTTGCTGTTTGCGGGCTTCGGCCTCCTCGCGCTGTGGCGTGCGGCGGCCGGCACCGTCTGAGCCTCAGAGGACGAGGTATCCGCCGTCGGCCACCAGGGTGGCTCCGGTGGTGAACTTCGACATATCGCTCGCGAGATACATCACCGGCCCGATGATCTCGTCGGTTTCGGCGATGCGTTTCTGCAACGAGGCATTGCGGCTGCCTTCCTCGTAGCCGGGCAGGATTTTCAGGGCCGCGTCCAGCATGTCGGAGTGGAAACTCCCCGGTGCTATCGCGTTCACGCGGATGCCCATGGAGGCCCACTCTGCCGCCATCACCTTCGTCATGGCGTGGAGCGCCGCCTTGCTGCCCGCATAGAAGCCCTGGTAGGCCGGGGGTTTCAGCCCTCCGACGGAAATCACGTTGATGATGCTCCCGCCGCCATGCACGGCCATGCGAGGCGCCGCGCGGGACGCGAGGTACCACGGCCCCTTGGTGTTCACCTCGAAGACTTTCTGGAAGAGCTCCGGCGTGAGATCGGAGAGACCGGCCGTGACAGGGTTGGTGCCTGCGTTGTTGATGAGCACGTCCAGCCGCCCGAAGGTGTCGTAGGTCTGATCGAGCAATGCGTCCAGGCTTTCCATTCGCCCCGTATGAGCGGAAACGGGCAGGGCTCGGCGCCCCATGGCGCGCACCTCCTCTGCGACCTGCTCGCAGCTCTCGAGCTTGCGGCTCGCAATCACCACATCGGCGCCCGCTTTCGCAAGCCCCAGCACCATGGCGCGACCGAGACCGCGGCTGCCGCCCGTGACGAGGGCAACTTTTCCTTCAAGGCTCAACTGGTACATGTGCGGCTCCCCGCGCGTTCGACAAATTCAGGTGCTGAACGTGCTGTTCGAGCGGGCCCTGCCCCCCGGGCCGCTGTAGGACATCGTGTATCCCGGCTCCGTGGCGAACGCGACCTGCTCCATGCCTGCCACGGCGCTCTCCCACGCTGCCCGCAAGCGGTCTTCCGCTGCGTAGTCGAAAGGGTCTTCGAGCACCATTTCCTCGATGCCGCCCGGCGCAGGCGGATGTTCCGCCAGCCACCGAGCCGTCCGCGCCAGTGCCTCGCGCGCCGGCACGGCATCGCGGTAACCGAGCTCGCCGCGGATGCGCGAGATGTCGAGCACGCGGTGCGTGGTGAGTGGTTGCATCACCAGCGGGCGCGTGCAGGGCGCGAGTTCCCACGGCATCGACACCACCTCGATCTGCCGCCCCACGGCCGCCGCGATGATGGCCACGCTCTGGCGCAGGCTGAGCACCTCTTCGTCGGCGCAGTTGTAGATCCGCCCCTGCGATGCGTCCGGCTGATCCACGGCCAGCAGGATGCCGTGTGCGACGTTGTCGGCATAACCCATGTGGTGCAGCGTCAGGCCGCCGTCGGGCAGGATGATGAAGTCGCGCCCGTCGAGCACGCGCCGAAGGACGGGCCACTCGCGCGGCAGGGGCTGGTACCTGCCGTAAACGTAGGGATACCGCACGTGCGTGGCGCGCGGGTGCGCGGCGAAGAGCGCGTCCTCGGTCCGTACGATGCGCCAGCCTTTCTCGTCTTCCTCAGGGGAAGAGACGCGCACGGCATCCTCGGGAACCGGGCACGGCAGACCGACGGGCGCATCGAGAGCCGGGTTCATGTATCCCCGATAGGCGGGCACCCCGCCCGCAGAGATGATGCGCCCCACGCGTCCTCTGGTAGCGGCCGCGATCGCGCGAAGACGGCCGTAGGTCGCGATGCAGATGTCATATCGCGGCGCCGTGCTGAAAAAGCTCTCGAGCACGGCGGGGTCGTACGGATCCATGTGGTGGTGCAGCACCTCGGGCGGGATTTCCGGCACCTCGTGATTGCCGCGATGGAGGATCTCGACCCGGTAACCCCTGCGGATCAGCCCGTTCACGATGTGGTGGCCCGTGGGGCCCGTGCCGCCAATCACCAGTGCGCGCATATGAGAATCTCCCGGTGATGACGAAGGTGAGCAGATTGGTCAGCCGACATTGGTGTGCGCTTGCCATGTTCCGCGCGGCATCCTTGTGGAATGATCCGTCGCGTGTCAATTCGCGCCCTGTGGCGCGCTCAGGAGGCGCAGATGTCCGAGCAGGCCCCCGAACTGCTGACCAAGAGTTTCGAACTCGGTTACACCTACACCCGCTCCACCGGCCCGGTGATCGGGCATTTCCTCACGGAAATGCGCGAGGGTCGGATCGTCGGCACCCGCACCACCGACGGCAGGGTGCTTGTGCCTGCTGCCGAATTCGACCCGGTGAGCGCGGACGCGCTCACGGAGTTCGTCCCCGTCGCGGACGAGGGCACCGTTACCACATGGTCATGGGTGGCGGAGCCGATTTCTCATCATCTCCTGCAGAAGCCCTTCGCCTTTGCCCTGATCCGCCTCGACGGTGCCGACGTTGCCATGCTCCACATGGTGGATGCGGGCACCGAGGGCACGATGAAAACGGGCATGCGTGTGCGTGCGCGCTGGGCGCCGGAGCGACGCGGCAGCATCACCGACATCACTTGCTTCGAGCCTGCCTGAGGAGGCCTGCGCATGAGCGACACACGCGAACCCGTCACGGGGATCGAGGTCCCCATCAACCTGCAGTTCGAGTTCACGGCCGGCAAGGCCCTGACGCGTTTTCTCACCCGCATTCGAGAAGGCCGCATCGTCGGGCAGCGCTGCCCGAGCTGCAGCAACGTTTACGTCCCGCCCCGCGGCAGGTGCGCCGCCTGTGGTGTTCCCACCGAAGAGGAAGTGGAGGTGGCTGACACAGGCGTGATCGAGTCCTTCACCATCGTCCACATCCCCATTCCGGGGAACGCGATAAAGCCGCCCTTCATCGCGGCGAACATTCTTCTCGACGGCACCGACATGGCCTGTCTGCACCGCGTGAGCGAGGTGGACAACGACAAGGTGCATGTGGGCATGCGCGTGCAGGCCCGCTGGAAGCCGCGCGAGGAATGGGACTACACCTTCGAGAACATCGCCTGGTTCAGGCCCGTGGAAGGGAGCTGAGAGATGCGCGAAGCAGCGATCATCGGTTACACGCAGAGCTCGCAGCGCCGCAACGCAGGCGCCGCCAACGAAAGCGAACTCATCATGCCCGTGGTACGGGAGGTGATGCAGTCGGTGGGTGTCACACAGAAGGATATCGACTTCACCTGCTCGGGAAGTTGCGATTACTTCCAGGGGGCGGCTTTCGCTTTCGTCGAGGGACTCAATGCAGTCGCTACGGCGCCGCCCATCCGTGAGTCCCACGTCGAGATGGACGCCGCGTGGGCGCTGTATGAATGCCTGCTGAAAATCTGGTCGGGCGAAGCAGACCTCTGCCTCGTCTACGGCTTCAGCAAATCCTCGCCAGGCGAGCTGCGCTCCGTTCTCACGCTGCAGCTCGATCCCTACTATCACGTGCCGCTGTGGCCGGATGCCGTGAGCCTCGCCGCTCTGCAGGCGCGGGCCATGCTCGATGCGGGAACCACGACGGAACGCGAGATGGCGGAAGTGGTGGTGCGCAGCCGCCGCGCCGCGCTTGCCAATCCGAAGGCCCAACTCTCCGGTGAGACCAGCGTCGAGAGCCTGCTTGCCGCCCCCGGCTTCGTCTCGCCGCTGCGCCGCCACGATTGCGCGCCCATCAGTGACGGTGCCTCGGCGATGCTGGTCGCTTCCGCAGAGACGGCGCGCCGCCTGTGTGCCCGTCCGGCGTGGATCCGCGGCATCGACCATCGCATGGAAACCGGCATGCTCGGGGCGCGCGACCTCACGCGCTCGCCTTCCACGCGCTACGCCGGCGCCCGCGCGGGCGTGTCGGCCGGCGCCGTAGACGTGGCAGAACTGCACGCGCCCTTCAGCCATCAGGAGATCATCCTGCGGCGCGAACTGGGGCTCCCGGCGGATACCTGCGTGAACCCCTCGGGTGGCGCACTGGCGGGCAACGTGATGATGGCCGCGGGTCTCGACCGTTTCGGCCACGTTGCCACGCGCATCATGCAGGGCGAGGCCGGGCGCGGGGTTGCGCACGCCACCTCGGGCGCCTGCCTGCAGCAGAACCTCGTCGCCGTACTGGAGGCCTGATCCCATGGGTAATCGCGTGGCAGTGGTCGGCGTCGGCCAGACCAAACACAAGTCGAAGCACAAGGACGTATCGATCGCCGGGCTCGTCCGTCAGGCCGCGGAGCGCGCGCTTGAAGATGCCGGCTGCACCTGGAAAGACATC
>JBILEG010000135.1:0-8162 GCA_044352225.1 Pseudomonadales bacterium
GGGCATCCCGGGCCGGTCAAGGGTATTCAGGGTGTAGCGGAAACTTGTGTTCTGCTCCCAGAACCAGTCCGAGGACGCGGCGGCGATGTCCGCCAACCGCTCCTGCGAGTGTCGCTGCGCGAGTTCGGCGCGCATCCAGCGGCCGAAGACTTTCTGGTTCAGTTGCCGGACGAGAAAGATCGCGAGCGCAGCGCCGCAAAGCAGCGCTGCGAGCATCGCGGGCAGGCTCCAGAACAGGGAGCGCGAGAGGCTGAGTTCCGCCACCACGCTGCCATCCGCACGACGGATCGGAAACTGCTCGGTGAGCGAGGGCGCGAGCGGGGTCGGTCCCACGCGCAGCAGGTCTCCGTGCCCCAGACGCAGCACCCGGAGGGTACGGCCGCGGCTGCCTTCGGCAATCAGCTTGTCGAGTTGGTTGGCGAGCGCCCCGGGGTCTTCGGTGTGCTCCAGCACGAAGTGCCTGAGCGCACGGGCCTGCATTTCTGCCTCGAGGGAGAGATCACGTCGCTCCTCGAGAACACTGCCCACCACAAACCGCAACGGCGCGCCGATACAGATGATGAGGATCATGCCCACCGAAACCGCGCGCAGCCGCAGGAGCCCCGCATAGCGCAACTGGGCCGAGATCTGGACCGATTGCGGCAACAGCCCCCCTGCCTGGCCAGGCTCGGCGCGCAGCTCGGCCCACCAGCGTGCGAGCCAGGAGGGGCGGGCCTCAGGCATGCGAGTGGCCTCCTTCCGACGGCCCGCAGGGACGGCCCGGTCGCAGCGGGACCGCCCCGATCGAACGGAAAGGCTGTCTCAAGGCACTACAACTCCCTCGAGGAACTGGCTGGAAGGGTACAGCGGAAGTCTTTTACCCGATGCACCGCCCGGCGGCAAACCTCCGCAGGCAGGTTAAAGTAAGCGCACCCGCAACCCCGCAGAGGCAGAGACTGCAGTGACACGCCCGGACGCCGGCCTCGACTTCCCACCCGCCGCCCTGCCCTGGATCGAACAGGTGGGCGGCGGACCCTTGGCATCCCTCACGCGGATGGTGGTGCGCCGCGAGGCCTGGCGCGGGGAGATCGTGGCCCCGGACGGGCCGCGGGAACTCTTCGTGCGCATCGACCGCGCAAGCGCCGCGGGCAAGCCCTACTCGCGCAATCTCGCGCGGGAGACGGCGCTGATCCGCTGGCTCTCGGCCAACAGCGCCATCCCGACCCAGAAGATCCTCGGCTGGAACGACACGCACTGCGTGGCCATCCAGTCCTTCGAGCCCGGCCGCGCGGACCTGAACAACGCCCCGCGCGAGGAACAGCACGCCGTGATGCTGCACTTCATGGAGATCCTGGCCGACCTCCACCGCATCGACGCGCACGCGCTCGATCTGCCGGGCTTCGAGATGCCTGCCACGCCGGAAGAGCATTCACTGCTCGAACTTCGTGCGGTCGAGGACCCGCGGCTCGCGCGCTTGCGCCCGGATGCCAGCAGCGTGCTCGCCGCCTTCGGCCAGCGCTGGCTGCTGAACCATGTGCCGCAACGCGTGGAGCGCACCGTACTGCTGCAAGGCGACACGGGACCGGGGAATTTCATGTTCGAGAACGGCCGCGTAACGGCCGTGGTGGACTGGGAATGGGCGCACTACGGTGACCCGATGGAGGACATCGGGAACCTCTGGCTCAGGGATTTCTTCACGCCCTCCTGCAACGGTGATCTCACGCCCTACGTGCGCCACTACGCCGAGCGCGCAGGCGTGACCGTGGACCGGCAGAAAGCGATCTACTACTTCGTGCACCAGCTGGTGCGCTCGGTGATGACCATTCCGGGGCTGACGCGCCGCCCCGACTGGAAGAGCACGGTGGCGCTGAACCTGGGCTACCAGGCGCTCTGCGACATCACCTGCTGCCAGGCGATAGGCCTGTGGCACGGCCTCGGCGAAGAGGCTGTCGAGCCGCTACCCATCGTCGACGGCAGCGAGGCCGGAGAGCTCTACCAGACCCTCGCCGCGCAACTCGAAAAAGGCGTGATGCCCGAAGTGAACGACCCCTTCGCGGCCGCCATGGCGGGCGGCGCGGCGGGGATGGTGCGCTATCTGGAGCGGCTGCATCTTTTCGGGCCGCAGGCCGATGCGCTGGAACTCGAGGGGCTGCAGGGATTGCTCGGCACGCGCCCGGGCTCGCTGGACTCTGCGCGGCGCGAGATGGTGTCCGCCCTGCACACGCTGCGCAGCGAAGACGAGTTGCCGGTGCTGCGACACGCCTGGGCGGTGGCGCAGCGCAACATGCAGCTCATGGGCCCGCTGGTGGAGCGCTGGAACTGGTGCCGCGTGCCGCGGCTCGACTGAGTCGCCTCAGACGACGCCGGCAGCGCGCAGGCCCGCTATCTCGGTGTCGTCCATGCCCAGCACCTCACGCAGCACCTCGTCGGTGTGGCTGCCCACGGCCCCCCCCGGCCAGCGTGTGGCGCCGGGCGTGCCGGCCAATCGCGGCATCAGTGCCGGAATCTCCAGCGGCTTGCCGTTGATCTCGACCTGCTCGAAAAGACCGCGCGCACGGAAATGCGGGTCCACGAACATATCCCTCACGCTGTAGATGGGCCCCGCCGGCACGCGCTGCTCTTCCATGACGCGCAGCACCTCGGGGCATTCCCGCGCCGCACACCAGGACGCGATGGCCGCGTCGATCTCCCGTTCGCGGCGGACCCTTCCAGCGTTCACCGCGAGCTCGGGGTCGTTTGCGAGATCGGAGCGTCCGATGCCGTCCATCAGACGGCGGAAGATCGAGTCGCCGTTGCCGCCGATCACGACGAAGCGTCCGTCGGCGCAACGATACGTGTTCGTGGGCACGATGCCCGTGACGGTCGTGCCGGCAGGCTCACGCACCACACCCGCACCGGAGAATTCGGGTATCACGGCTTCCATCAGATTGAACATCGACTCGTAGAGCGCGACATCGATCACCTGCCCGGTGGCGCCTGGCGTGGCGTCACGGGCGCGCAGCGCCATCATGATGCCGAGGGAGGCATGCAGCGCGGCGATGGTGTCGCCGATGCTCAGGTTGGGGCGCACGGGCGCTTCACCCGGGTGGCCGTTCAGGTAACGGAAGCCGCTGATGCCCTCGCATACCGACGCAAAACCCGGACGGCCTGCGTAAGGGCCGTCCTGCCCGTAACCGGAGATGCGCGCGTAAACCAGCCCGGGATTCAGTTCGCGCAGTTGCTCCGGGCCCATGCCCCAACGCTCCATCACGCCGGGGCTGAAGTTCTCGATGAGCACATCGGCACGGCCGGCAAGCCTGCGCGCGAGCGCCCTGCCCTGCTCCTCGCGCAGATCGAGGCTGATGCACTTCTTGTTGCGCCCGAGACTGCGCCACCAGAACGAGGTGCCCTCGTCGTCCAGCACGCGCCAACCACGGATCGGATCGCCACCGGGCGGCTCGACCTTGATCACCTCCGCGCCGAAATAGCCCAGGATCGCGCCCGTGAAGGGACCGGCCAGCAACTGGCCCATCTCCAGCACCCTGAGACCCGCAAGCGGCCCCGCTGCCATGTCATCTCTCCTGAACGCGCTGTGGAAGCGACCCCAAGGGCCGCGGCGGGCGCGATTATGACCCAGCCGACCACCGCTTTGCGCGTTCCCACATCACCGCGGCCCGTGATCCGCTCGCCCACCTGCTCCCGTAAACGACTCCGTTGTCATGTCCAGTCTTTTCGCGGGGAGCTTGCTCCCCGTTTTTTTTGCCCGACCGTCTTGGCCGCAGCAAAGCGCGACAGGACGATGCGGCCGTGGCCCACATCGACGAGGCCGGCGCATGAGCGCGCGTGCAGCGCATCGATGCGGTGATCGCATTGGTTTCGCAGGTGCTGCCTGCTAGGCTTGCCACCTCTTCCGGCGTACCGTCGACGCGCCCGGAAATCCCGTGTGAACACCAAGGAGAACGCCCCGTGAGCGAGCCCGCCAGCACGCGCATCAAAATGCTGTTGCCGATCCCCATGCCGCCACAGGCGTTACCCGCCTTCGCCGCGCAGATACCGCCGAAACTGCTGCGGCCCGGCGTCTCAGTGGAGTTCTTCGGCACGCGCAACGGTGCCGCCATCCTCGACTCGCAGTACGAGGGCGCGCTCTCGGATGTCTTCGTGCTCGAAGTGGGCGCCACCGCCGAAGATGAAGGTTACGCCGCGGTGTGCATCAATTCGATGAGCGACTCGGGCCTGAACGCGCTGCGCTCACGGCTCACGATCCCCGTGGTGGGGCCGGCGCACAGTTCGTTCCACACTGCCGCCATGCTGGGGCGACGCTTCTCCGTGGTCACGATGTGGCCCGAGTGGTTCTGGATGTACGAGAAAACCGCTCGCGAGACAGGCCTCAAGGACCGGCTCGCCTCCATCCGCCACATCGGCACGCGCCCGGATACAGCGGAGCTTCTCGCCGGCAAGGAAGAGATCGTCTTCGACAAACTGCTGCGCGAGTGCCGCGCCGCAATCGACGAGGACGGCGCGGACGTGCTGATCCTCGGCTCCACCACCATGCACCAGTCCCACGCCTGGCTCAGCGAACGCCTCGAGGTGCCGTTGCTGAACCCGGGGCTCGTCGCCTTCAAGCTCTGCGAAACCCTGCTCGATCTGGGCCTCAGCCACAGCAAGCGGGCTTACCCCTCGCCCGCCCGCACGGCAGACGCGCTGTTCGCCTCCGTGCCCTCGGTGTTCTGAGGCCGCCGCGATGGAATCCCGCTATTACCGCCACTGGCACCTGGCCAAGGACGAGACCGAACTCAACATCACCGAGCTCGAATACTCGGCGATCCGCTTCCAGGAGGCCTTCGCGCGCTGGATCGTCACCATCGGCGAGCTCACGGGCTCCTCGGGGCTGAAATACGGCGAGCACGTGATGCTGCACGTGATCCGCATGCAGGACCGCCCGAAGAGCACCGCCACCATCGCACGACTGATCAACCGCGACGACATGCCGAACATCCAGTACAGCCTGCGCAAGCTCGAGTCCGAGGGGCTGGTGCGCAAGAAAAAGGAAAAGGGCACCAAGAATTTCGTCTACGAGATCACGGCCCGCGGCACGCAGATCACCGACGAGTACGCGAAGATCCGCTCCGAGATGCTCACCAAGAATCTCCGCGCACTCGCCGACATCGCACAACGCACCGAACAGGCTGCGCAGACGCTCTCGATCATGACGGGCATCTACGAGGAATCGGCGCGCAACGCCGCCAGCTTCAACCACGATCTTTGAGGAGCACGCGCATGAAAGCCTTCCGACTGTACGAGCCCGGTCCCGCAGGCCTGCGTTGCGTGGAAGAGCAGACGCCGCAGCCGCGCGCAGGCGAGGTGCTGGTCCGTCTGGCTGCCGCGTCCATCAACTACCGGGATCTCGGCATACTTGCAGGCTTCTACCCGAACAAATCGGGTGTGATTCCGCTCTCCGACGGCGCGGGTACGGTGGAATCCGTGGGCGAAGGCGTGCACGGATTCGCAGCGGGTGATGCCGTGGTCGGTTGCTTCTACGCCGACTGGCAGGCAGGCCCTGCCACCGCCGCCAACCATGCCGCATCTCTCGGCTGCGAGCACAACGGTGTGCTTGCAGAGCACATCTGCCTGCCCGCAACCGCGCTCGTACACAAGCCTGCATCGCTCGATTTTGCTGAAGCGGCAACACTGCCCTGCGCGGCGCTCACTGCCTGGTCGGCGCTGTTTACCGAAGGCAATCTGCGCCCCGGGCAGCACGTGCTGGTGCAAGGCACGGGCGGCGTCGCGCTGTTCGCGCTGCAGTTCGCGCGCATGGCCGGAGCAGAGATCACGGTCATCTCGGGCAGCGACGAAAAACTCGAGCGCGCCCGCGCGCTCGGCGCCCATCACCTGATCAACTACCGCAGCACCCCCGACTGGTCAGCACGCGCGCAGGAGATCACTGGCGGACGTGGCGTGGATCTGGTGGTGGAGCTCGGCGGCGCAGACACTCTCGCGCAATCGATGCGCTGCGTGGCGGTGGGCGGCCACATCTCCGTAATCGGCGTGCTCTCGGGGCTGGAAGCGAAGATTTCGGTGCCCGACATGCTCTTCCGCCACATCCGCCTGTGCGGCATCACCGTCGGGCACCGCGAGGATTTTCTCGCCATGAACCGCGCCATCGATCTGCACGGCATCGCGCCGGTGATCGACACACGCTTCGGCTTCGACGAGGCCGCTCTTGCCTACGAAGCCCTGCCGCGGGGGCAGCATTTCGGGAAGTTGGTGATAGAAGCCTGACCCCGCGGGTCAGGTCGCGGGCATGGCCCGCTCCTACAGTTCAGTCGGGTCGATCGAGCGCTTCCCGGGCGCACCAATCCGAGAAGCGCGGGGGCGACACCCTGGAACGCGCGGTCGCGCGAACCCGGGAAGCGCGAGGACTACAGCCCCATCTCCCCCCGCGAACGCGTCAGCGTGTCGATCACTGCGTACATGATCTTGCGTGCGCAGGGCATGAGATCGGGGATGAACGTGGCACCCATGCCTCCCAAGCCCTCGGCGATAGGCTCGGGAGAGCCTTGCGCAGGCCACGGCCAGCCCATGCGCGCGGTGGGCACACCAAGACGGCGCAGTGCAGCGCCGTCCGTCTGGCCGGCCAACATGTCCGGCTTGGGGTAGGCGCGCTCCTCGATGTGCTCCCAGCCGCGACGCGCGCTCTGGATGATCCAGTTGGAAGGATCCGTGGTGCCGCCGGGCGCGGAGCCGTACATCTCCCAGTCAAGATCGATGTCCGGGTGACGCGCGCGAAAGCCCGCGATGAACTCCGCGAACTGGGCTTTCACATCGCCGGGGGTGGTGCGTGGATTGATGCGCACATCGAGGAAGATTTCGGTGGCAGCCGACGGAAACGCCGGGCGCTCCGGCCAGCCCGAACGCACACCTGCGATCCAGCCGTGCGGCTGCACGACGCCGGAGGTGTTGCGCTCGGCGTACTCGATCAGCCACTGCTCGAGTTCCGGGATGAGCGTGGCGCTGGGCACCACCGAACTGCGGAACTCGGGCAGCCCCCGCGGCACACCCGCGTAGCCCAGCGTGCCCTTGATGGTGACGCGGAACCAGCCCATCCCGGGTTCCTCGTGATAGACCCAGTTCCAAGGCTTCATGATGATCGCGAAATCCGGTGCCATGCCGCGATTCAGCAGGTGGTGCACGCCATTCGACATGCCCGCGTTGTGGCGCTGCGGGATCGTTACCGGCATGCCGCCGTCGGCAAAGCCGAGGTTGAGATCGCCCTTGATGGGCACACCCGCCTCGATCAGCGCGGTCGTGATCTCGGTGAGCGTGGCGACCATCGCCTTGGGGTTGGACGACCCCAGGCCGTAGATCCAGTCGCCCACCTGCTTCGCCTCGGGCTTGAGGTCGACGTACTGCTTCGGCCCGGCCCAGGGGAAATCCGTCTCGTCGCCTTCGAGGTGGGTGTCGATGGGGGCGTAGAGCAGCAGCGTGGCGCCGCCGCCCGAGCCGCGCTTCTCGCCGAGCACGTTGCCGGAGATCTCGCTCATCGGGTGGTAACGGGACCTGAGACCGACGTTCTCCATGTGACCCGCGAGATATTCGCAGACCTCGCGTGTTGCACCGGTTGGGCTGTGGATGTTCGTGATGTCGAAGAGCAGACGCTTGAGGCGCTCCGGATCGAGGCGGGCACAGGCGGCCTCGTAATGGGCCTGCTGTTCGGCGCTCAGCGGTTTCTGGACGGTGGGTTCCATGGAGCCTCCGGAAAAGGATTCAGTCGGGGAAGGATATGCGCTGCCCGGCGCCCAGCACGAGGCAGAGTTCGACGCAGGCCGAGAGCATGGCGCGATCTGCGCCGTGACCTGCGATCCACTGCAAACCGAGCGGCATGCAGGCAGCATCCAGTGCTGCCGGAAACCCGAGGCAAGGCACGCCGAGCGCTGTCCAGATGCGGCTGAAGGCAGGGTCTCCGGTGGCGGCGATGCCCTCGGGTGCTACACCGGGCGCGCCGGGCGTGAGCCACAGCGTATCGGGCGGCAGCAGCGTATCGAGTTCCGCACGGCAGGCAGCCTGGGTGGCAAGCGCGGCGGCGTACTCCTCGGCACTTACCCGCTCGCCGGCATCGATGAAGTTCCGGAACACCTCGCTCACCAGATCGGCGTGAGCGCGCCGGATCACACCGAGGCAACGGAAGGCCTCGTGCCGGTGCAGCA
>JBILEG010000136.1:0-8158 GCA_044352225.1 Pseudomonadales bacterium
CGGCGTGCGGGCATGTTCGTGAGACCGAACAGCAGGTTGATCATGAAGAAGGGAAAGAGCGGCACCAGGCGCAGCGTGAGGAGATAGGCCGAGCCCTCGCGCGCGATGCCGGCGTTTATGCTGCGCAGTTGCTCGTTGAAGCGCGCCTCGACCAGATCGCGTGCCAGATAGCGCGCCACGAGAAAGGCGAAGAGCGCCCCGAGCCCCGAGGCGAGCCAGACCAGCGGCACGCCCCACGCCATGCCGAAGATCGCGCCCGCGGCAAGCGACATGATGCCGGCACCCGGCAGCGAGAGCGTGGTGACGGCCACATACACCGCAAAAAAAGCGGCAGCGGCCAGCAGTGGCGAGGCCTCTTGCCACGCACGCAGCGGCGCCAGAACCGACTGCATGCCAGCAAGGCTCAGGTACCGGTGTGCGCCGCTCAGGTAGAACAGCGCGATGGCGGTCACCAGCAGCAGAAGCAGGGGCAGGCGTTTCATGGGCGCAGCGTCTGTACGGCAGACCAGCTCGCCATGGCGAAGGGCACGAGGTAGGTGAGCCCGATCCGCGCGATGCGCGTGCTGCGGGCGAGGATGTCGGGTCGCAATGCGATGTCGAGCCGGTCGCGCATGGATCAGGCAGTCAATGGAGATGTCGTGATGATCCGGCCTGCGGAGCCGGTGGGCAAGGCGCTTGCGGCTTCCGCCGCTTCGGTGGTCTGGGTTAACGTGGGCCGGACGCGTTCGCCTCCGGAGGATCCGCGTGCCTGTCTCGACCCTGCTCCCACGTTGGCGCAGCCTGCTGCCGGCGGATGTGCCTTGGTATCGCCAGCGGCTGCTGCGTATTGCTGCGGGCGTGCTTGCGGGCTATGCGCTCGCGGGCTTCCTGCTGTTGCCAGCCGCGCTGAAACACTTTCTGCCCGGTGCCCTGCAGGATGCGCTGGGGGTGCAGGCCAGCGTCGACGGCGTAAGCTTCAACCCCTTCACGCTGCGTCTCGAACTTCTTGATCTGCGGATCACCGAGATGAACGGTGTGCCGCTTGGCTCGGTGCAGCGCATCGTGGCGGACGCCGAAACCTCGAGCCTCTTCAACTGGGCGTGGACCTTCGCCGAGATCAGCCTCCACCAGCCCGAACTCGATCTCGTGATCGAGAAAGACGGACGCCTCAATTTTGCCCGTGTTGCCACGGCGCTGCCGCCGGAACCCGACGCTAGCCCTGATCAGGCGCCCATGCGCCTCCTGATGCACCGTGTCGATCTCATCGGTGCACGGGTGCGATTCAACGACCAGAGCACTGCTACCCCCGCGAGCACCGAGATCGGCCCGTCGGACCTCCACGTCGCGCGGCTCTCGACCCTGCCCGACCAGCGCGGCGATGGCAGGCTCGAGGTTCAGATGGCCGGCGGCGCCCGCATCTCATGGGAGGGTCAGCTGGGGCTGCACCCGCTGGTGTCTTCGGGCACTCTTGTCCTCGCGGATCTCGCACCCGCGGCCTTCCACGATTTCCTCCGTTCTCGGCTGATGCTCGATCCCGTGGGCGGCTCCCTGACTGCCAGTCTCAGGTACGAGCTCTCCGCTGTTGGGGACAACCTCTCGTTCAGCACCCAGGACATGCGCTTTGACCTGCGTGATCTGTTGCTGCGCAAGGCAGGTGCCTCGAAACCCTTGCTGACACTCGGTTCCCTGACCGCACAAGACGGCAGCTTCGACCTTGCCGGTCTTCGCCTTCGTGTGGGGAAACTGGGCATCGCCGGCGGAGCGCTTGCCGCCAACATCGATCGCGACGATGTACTCGACTGGGACACGCTCCTCGTTCCTGCCGCGCCCGCGCCCGTCACTGTTCCTGCCGGGCCGGCTGTCCCGTGGAGCGCGGAAGTGGGTGAGGTCGCGATCGCTGACATCGGCCTCGACCTCTACGACCAGACGCGCAACGCGCCGCTCGGGCTTGCATTGACGCTGAAGCACGCGGCCTTCGCGGTGCGCGCTGCACCGGGCAAGGACGGCCCTGCGGTCATACTCTCCGGCGCCTCGCTCGAGGCCGACGACATTGCTCTCAGCACGGGGGCGGAGCGCACGGCGCTCGGGACGATTGCACGGCTGACTCTGGCGGGCGCCGAGGTGGATGTCGCAGCTGAGGAGCTGAGTGCCGCAAGACTCTCGATCGATGGGCTGGACACTTCGCTCCTCCGTGAACGCGATGGCCGCATCCGCCAGGTCTGGCTTGCGTCCGCACCTGACCCCGTGACCCCCTTGCCGGTGACGCATGCGGCCTCTGAATGGCGCGTGCGACTGGGGGAATTTCAACTGGGCGGTCTGGATGCAGCGCTCGCGGATGCGAGCACCACGCCGGCCATCGCCTATGCCGTGAAGGGCGGAAGCCTCAGCCTGAAGAACATCGACACGGGTGGTACAGCTCCCGTGCAACTGGAGGCGAAGCTACCCGTGGCGCAGGGCGGCGAGATTGCCCTCTCCGGTACCGCCAGCCCGGATGGCAGCGCTGCGGATGTCGCCCTGCGGATCGCCACGCTTGCGCTCTCGCCACTCGCGCCGCGGGTCGCACAGGACACCACCCTGCTCCTCGATTCGGGCACGCTCTCCACCCATCTGGACATCCGTTACCGCAGCCCCGCCGCCGCGCCGTTGGCGCTGACGGTCTCGGGCGGTGCCTCGGTCGATGATTTGCGCCTGCGTGAGGCAGAGGGCGGTGGGCATTTCCTGGGCTGGACGGCCCTCGAGGCGGCAGGTCTGGATTTCAGCCTTGGTCCCGATCACCTCGGCATCGCCGAGTTGAGAGTGAAAGGTGCCGACGCGAAAGTGGTGGTGCAGAAGGATCGCAGCGTGAATCTCGCCGAGGTGATGCGCGAGCCGGCTGCCACGTCGGAGGCAGGTGATCCCGCAACGGCGGTGGCCTCCGCTGCGCCAGCCGGAGCTGCCGCCGTATCCGCTGCACCTGTTGCCGAGGCCGCCTCTGCGCCCGAAGCCTTCCCTGTTGTGATCGACCGCATCCGGGTGGAAGACAGCGTGGTCGATTTCGCGGACTACAGCCTGGTGCTGCCCTTCGCCGCGCGCATCGAGAGTCTGAAGGGCGTAGCGAAGGGAATCTCCTCCGATGCCAACAGCCGCGCCACGCTCGCCTTCAGCGGCCGCGTCGGCGAGTACGGTGAGGCCGATATCGACGGACAGCTTGCGCCTTTCGATCCGATGCATTTCACGGATATCGAAATCGCGTTCCGCAATATCGCGCTCACGCCGCTCTCCCCGTACAGCGCTACTTTCGCGGGGCGCACCATCAAGACCGGGGATCTGGATCTCGCATTGCAGTACAAGGTCGATAACCAGAAACTCCTCGGCAAGAACGAGGTGGTACTGCATAACTTCAAGCTGGGCGAATCCGTGAAGAGCAAGGATGCGGTGAGTCTGCCGCTCGATCTTGCGATTGCACTGCTCAGCGATTCGAAGGGACGCATCGACCTCGCCGTGCCGGTGAGCGGAGACGTGGGCGATCCCAAGTTCAGCTACGGGCACCTGATCTGGAAGGCGATCGGCAACCTGATCACCGGTGTGGTGACGGCGCCGTTTCGTGCGCTTGGCTCACTCTTCGGTGGTGGCGCAGAGGAGCAGGTGCAGGACATCCGCTTCATGTCCGGCAGTGCGGAACTCATGCCGATGGAGCGTCAGCGTATTGCCAAGGTGGCAACGGCGCTCTCGCAGCGGCCGAAGCTGGCGGTGCGCGTGCCCGCAGCCACGCACCCCGAGCGCGATGGCTACGCCCTCAGACGCTTCGAGCTGCGGCGCTTGCACGCGGCAGAAATGGGTTATGAACTGGCGGCGGGTGAAGATCCCGGACCCGTCTCCTACAGCAACGGACGCAGCCAGCGCGCGCTGGAAAAGCTTCTCGCCGTGCGCGGCGGTGATGACGCCGCCGATCGTTTTGCTGCCAGCTGGGCCAAGAAGCAGGGTCGCGAGCCCGAGCGCGTGAATGCCGCGCTCGCGATGGTGGGGCGTGGCAGCCCCGATCACGAGTTCTACCGTGCTCTGTACCTCGAACTGGTGAATACCACGCCGGAGCCGCCCGGTGGCATGCAGGCCCTTGCGCGGGCGCGTGCGGAAGCGATCAGCACTGAATTCCGCGCCCGCGGCGTGGAAGCGGCGCGGGTCAGCATCGGCAAGGCCGCGCCCATGCAGAAAGCCAAACCCTCCGGCGTGATGCTGCCGCTCGAACTGGTCGCGGCCGGCTGAGTCGCCTGCCTGGCGCGCTCCCACATCAGGCGCAGTGCAGTGGAGCGTGTTCAGCCTGCAGCAAGCGCGCGCACCTGATCATCCTGACCCGTGAGCTCCCAGCGCAGCAGTGCCACGGGAATGGCGCCGGCATCCTGGAATTCCCGGAAGAAATCCCCGATCACGAACGGCTTGTCCGTGCTCTCGCATTGCTTGGCGTGTTCCGTGACGAGCTGCTCGATCAGGTACTTGCCCACGAGATAACTCGTGCCGTAGCCGGGCTGTCGCAGGTACAGGTGTTGCTCGAACTGCAGCAGCTTGGGTTCCACGCGCATCCAGTTCCGTGGCGTCCAGTCGAGATGCACCTGGCCCGCCTCCGCCATGCTCATCTCGTTCGCGTGCGCGCGCAGTGACCCGATGCCGCGCGCCGCGCGTTGGGCCAGCATGATCCACACGATCTCGCGGGCGCGGGGTGCGTCGTCCAGCAGGCCTGCGTGCATGAACATCTCCTCCACCGCGGTGGCGATGCCCTCGCTGTAGCTGTCGAAGATGTTGTAGAGCAGCGCCTCGCGCCGGAAGGGGTTCGGGCTGGGCGTGTCGCGCACACGCGCCAGATCGAACCAGTGATAGAAGTGGCAGTAGAGCGGCACCGGGTCCAGATGTCGGCCGATGTCGAAGAAGTTGCGCTCGGTGGGTGGCACAAAAGGCCCGAGCTTTTCCCGCAGCGCGGGCTCCATGTTGGCAGTGAGGGGCATGATCTGCCGCTCGCGCAGGAAGTGCATGAGCCGTGTAGCGCCAGCGTCTGCCTTCGCGGTCCAGGCCTCCGGTGTATCGGCAGCCTCCAGCTCAGGGAGGCCGCGGTTACGCGTCTCCTCCATGGCGAGCGCGTTCCAGGCGCGGGCGAGTTCGCGTTCCAGCAGGCGCAACTCGTCTTCCCACGAGAGCGGCACATAACGCACGTTGCGCTGGTACCAGTCGTAGTTTTCGCGGCCGATGCCGGAAGGGCCGGTTTTGCGCGGCGCTTCGGCATCCAGCCAGTCGGCAAAGGACAGCGTGGCCGCGTGTGCGGCGGTGATGGCCGTATCGAGCGCGGAGCCGGCTGCCGGCGCTGCCTGCCTGCGCAGCGCGTCCAGTGACTGGAGTTGCGCGCGTACGGTAGCGGCGCCCGCCACCCAGAGATCCCGCGCGTTTCCCGTGAGGTTTACACGTGCCTGTGCCAGCAACGGCGGGATACGCGCGAGTTGTGCGACCAGCGCGGTTGCGGCATCCGCCGTCAGCGGAAACCGGTGCTGCCACACCTCGACCGCCGCGTGGTGCGTGGGCCCCTCGCGCGCCGGCACATCGCTCTGCTCCTCGAACACCGACACGTAGAAGGCCGGGTCGCGCTCCTACGGCCTCTGCACGCGCAGGTTGAAGTCCAGCCCGTTCAGCTCCGCGCGTAACAGGTGCCAGTCGACTTGCTGCGACACCGGCCAGTTGCTGTGATCAAGCACCTCCAGGCGGTGCCGGAAACTGACCAATCCTTCGGACCACCTGGCGCGCTGCGCGAGGCTGTAATCGGGCGCGCCGTCGCGCAGCGGCGGACGCTCGAAGGCGCGCCACTCGGTGAACAGGGAGGCAAGTTCGGGCTGCGCTGTGTGGCGGGAAGACATGAGAATCTCCGTGTGGTTCAGCGTGCGATGTGTGCGGCGTAGAGCGGATCGCGCCATGCCTCGGGGCGCCGCCCCTCGATCAGTGGCAGATGCGGGGCGATGGCCTCGAGCATGAAGTCGCGGAAGATTCGCAGGCGCGCCGTGGTGCGCAGATCGATGTGCGAGAGCACCCAGAAACCGCGCCCCGCCTCGCCGGGGTCTACCGGCACGCGTGCCAGTTCCGGCGCAGTATCGCCGAGGCCGCAGGGCAGCAGTGCGAAGCCCATCCCGCCCCGCGCCAGATCGTGCGCGATCGCGAGCGAGTTCACGAAGTAGCGCACCCTCATCCGCGGGAAGCACCGCGGCAGCCACTCCGGCATCACGCCCCCTGTCCAGGTGATCGCGCCCACGGAGTCCGGATCCGAACGGTGCTGCACGATCAGTTCCGGCGTGCCGTAGACCGCTACCGCGAAGGTGCCCACGCGGGTGCCCAGAACGTTCGGCGGCGGATCGTCGGTGGCGCGGAAGGCGATATCAGCCTCGTGCACCGCCAGATTGAAGACGGTGTCGGAAGCGATCAGTTCGATCTCGATTTCCGGGTAGCGCACCGCGAAGTCTTTCAGGCCTGGCAGCAACAGGCGTTGAATGCAGGTGTCGGGCGCGGTCACGCGGATGCGTCCCCGGAGATCCTGCGCGTCGGCGGTAGCCTGCCGGCGGATCGCGTTCACGTCCTCGTCCATCGCCTCGACCGACCGCAGGATGCCCTCGCCGAAGGGTGTCAGCAGCCAGCCGGTGGTGGAGCGGTCGAAGAGTTTGGCGCGCAGTTCCGCCTCGAGCGCCGAGATCCGGCGCGAGACGGTGGTGTGGTTCACGTCGAGCTTGCGCGAGGCCGCGGAGACCGAGCCCTCCCGTACCACGGCCAGGCAGTACCGGAGGTCGTCCCAGTTGATGCTCTGCATTCATGCACCTCGGATGTGCGCGCATGGGAATTCCCGTGCGTAGATGTGCAGACTAATCTGCTCCCGTCGGTTCAGGCAACCGCCACCAACCCACAGGAGATTTGCCATGAAAACCATCCGCTCCACGCTTCTGGCTCTTGGCGTTGCAGGCCTCGTGAGCCCGCTCGCCCAGGCCGCAGTTTCCCCCGCCGAGGCCGCCGCTACCTGCAAGGCCGAGGCACAGGTCCGCTACGCCAGTGGCGACCGTCAGGCCCGCGTGAAGTTCAAGGGCATGTTCGGCGGCAGCGATGTGCGCAAGGTGCGCATCCAGGTGCTGCCCCCCGAGGGCAAGTCATTCCTTGCGATCTGCGAGGTGAACGGGCGCAGCGGGGACTTCCTTAGTCTTGCGCCGGTTGCGCAGACTGAAGCAGCTGTCGCCGTGAAGTAGGGCGCTCTGCCGCGCCCTTCTGTCGTTCTCCGGTTGCGCCTCTCGATACACCCGCATCACATATGTCTAATTCAGGCGTGAGCGCGTGCTCGTACTGGCCCGGACAGCGTTCAGCGGGGCCGCAACCCGGAGCTAGAGTGCGTTCGGCAGCTTTTCCACCGTGTTCGTGTCTGCCGGCAGATTGAACAGGCTCCCGTCCACGCCCAGCGTCACGGGGCCGGAAAAGGCTTCCGGCACGCCCTGCAGGAACGCCGCTTCCATCCCCGGCAGCATGAGCGGTGGCACCACGTGGTAGAGCAGCAAGTGCTGCACGCCGGCGGCCGTGGCGCTCTTCGCGGCATCGACGGGGCTGCTGTGGTAACCGGGAATGTCCGTCGTGACTTTCGCGATAATCGGCCGTTTGGCCGCCTCGGCCGCGCGGTGCATCGCGCCGACCATCTCGTGGGAGAGGGCCTCGTGCACCAGCAGGTCGGCTCCCTTGGCCACGGTCTCGAGGCTCGTCGAGCGCGCCGTGTCTCCGCTCACCACCACCGAGCGTCCGCCGTACTCGATGCGGTAGCCCACGGCCGGGTCCACCGGTGCGTGGTTCACGGCGAACATCCGCACGGTGACGCCCTCGCGCTCCAGCACCACGACTGATTCGCCCGGCGCAGGCACGGTGAATTCGCTGGCCTGCATGCCGTGGCCCGAGAGGGGCGCAACCACGTCTCCGTGGTGCGCGCTGCGGTAACGCGCGTCAGCGGCATAGGCGCCGTTGAAACCCGCTACCACTTGCGCCGTGCCGGGTGGCCCCAGCACTGGCAATGGGGCTGCGTTCGCGGCATTCACCCAGCGCAGCATCGCGAGTTCGCCCATGCCGTCGATGTGGTCCGAGTGGAAGTGCGTGAGCAGCAGTGCGTCGATGTTGCCCAGCGGAAAGCGCATCCGCGTGAGGTTGCGCG
>JBILEG010000137.1:0-8116 GCA_044352225.1 Pseudomonadales bacterium
TGGTGACGCAATGTGGGCCATGGGCTGGGGCGAACCCCGCGAGTTACGCGGTGGCATGATGGAATGGTCCGAGGAAAGCCAGCAGGTCAGCGCTGCATCGGCGCAGCCAAACGCGACCCGGAGCTGTCCGCCGAACTCGAGCGCTGCGATATCGGCTGCAACCCGCACCTCGCCTTCGGCGCCGGCATCCACACCTGCGTCGGGCTCCACGTCGCGCGGCTGGAGGGCAGGATCGCGATCGCGCGCCTGTTCGCGCGCGCTTCTCGCGGCTGCGCTTCGACGGCGAGCCAGTGAGGGCACGACGGGGGATCGGCAGCGGACGATGCAGTACCGAGGCGAAGTTCAGAAGGATTCCGGCATGCATTCGAGGTTTCGGCATCACGCTACCAGCGGCAGTCCGCGGATGCGATCCGGCTCTACACACGCTTTGTTCCGCGATGCAGGGGGGCGGTCGGACTGGCAGCTCCCGGGGGAGGCTTGTATTGCGCTTATACTTCGCGCTGGGGCGGTAGCCATTCCGGCGAATCACCATTGCCAATGCCGACTCGGGCGCCGCCGCCTTCACCAACGTGACGATCGATCAGGCCGAGCGCGCGGTGCAGGAATGTCTGGCGAGTCGCGGGATGATTTGAGAATGCAACTTGCCGCCACAGGAGGCGCGACAGGAAGGAGGACCTAAAGCATGCCAAGCTTGGATATAGGCGACGCGATCGTGAACTACATCCAGAACGGGCGGGGCCCCGACCTCTTCTGGGTTCCGGGCGGCGATTCCACGATTGATCATTATGCAGCCCAGTATCCGTTTTTTGCGGCGCGCTTCCGCAACACGGCGATAGACCCACGCGGCGCTGGCAAGACCGTGACGCGCAAGGCTCCGCCATGGTCGATCAAAGAAATGGCGGCTGATTGCGCGGCAGTCATTCGCGCCGTTTGCGAACCTCCCGTTTTCGTCTGCGGCCTCTCGATGGGCGGCTTGATCACGCAGCAGATTGCTATCGATTACCCGCAACTCGTCAAGGCGGCGATCCCGATGGGTACCACCGCCAAGCCGACCGGTTACTGTCGCGATTTCATGGTCGCAGATGTGGAGTTTCGCAAGGCAGGAGGCCGCATGAGTCCGGATCTCGCGGCAACCCATTACGGCGCACTACTCTACCCGTCCGAGGTTCTGGGCGATGACGCCCTTTGGGCGACTATTCGCCAGTCCATGCTCGACACCTTCAAGGATCGCGACAGCGAGTTGCTTATCGCGCAATGGCAGGCCTGCATCGATTTCGATTGCGAGGATGAGTTGAGAACCTGCCAGGTACCAATCCATGTGATCGGCTTTTCCGAGGACATGCAGGCTCCGCCGGCGCTGGGAAAACGCGTGGCGGAGCTAGCTCCCAACGGCCACTTCCACCTGCTCGCGCGGATGGGACATCTTTCGATGATGGGACATCGGGAGCGCGAGGTGAACGAAGCGATCCTCGCGATTCTGCAGCTCTACACCTGATCTCCCTCGCGGCCCGAACAGGTCCGATCCAGGCGGCCGCGCCGCGTTGCATCGTCAGCGCGAAGTTGCGCTTACGACGTCATTCACCTGTGTCGCAGCAACGGTATCAACGTTATCGCCGTGACGAGAATCATCACTATGTCGAGCGCTTGCACGCCGACGAATCCCAATCGTTCGACAAGGATCCCGCCGAAGTAGGGTCCAACCGCGAAGCCACCGAATGTCGCGGTGGAAGCGTACACCGCAGCGCGCCCGCTCGGATCGGCGCGTGCGATCGCGGCGAACTGGCAGGTCGCGATGATCGGCAGCGAGACATAGAATACGCAGATCGCGGCAGTGTATATGCGGTAGTCCCCGGATGTTACGGCCAGCGCGCCCGCCAGGTTCGCCACGACGCCTACCAACAGCGGCCGCAACCCGGTGACGCGTGATCCCAACAGCAGAACCGCCGCGCAACTGACGAAGCCGATCAGCGCGAACAGCGAGAGGCTGTGCGAGATCGCCTCCTCGCCAAAGCCGGACGCGGCGCCGATGCGCTCGATGAACGTGTAGAGCGAGCCCTGCCCGAGAAAAAATGCCACTGCCCCCGCGAGTGCGAACCACTCCGTCGAACGGAGTTGACGTCGGCTACCCTCACCCGCGCTGCCCGTGCCTGCGGCCGTGGGTCGCATGGCGGGAATCCGTCCGACCGACGCGATCACAGGCAGCGCGAGCGCGCCCAGGGCGACGAACACCAGCGGCCAGCCGAACAGCGATTCGATCCATGGAATCGCAACTATCACGAAGAAGGCAAGCGCGGTCCCCCCCACGTTGAAGGCCGCGAAATCGCGCTCGCGACCGCCGTGAGCAAACACGTAAAAACATGCACCGAGCGCCACGCCGCTGCCAAGCCCACCGCCGAAACGCAGCGCTGTCACCGCCGCAACCGAGTAGCCCGCAGCCGAACAGAGGTTCGCCAGCGCAAGCAGAGAGATGCCGCCGCCGAGCAACGCACGCAGCGACACCAGCCTCATCAGCCGCGCCGAAGCAGCGGAACCACAGGCGATGCCGAGCACATCGGCGGAGACGAAGGCGCCGATGTCGGCGTTGGAAAAACCGAGGTGGCCAGCCAAGATACCCGTCAGCGCCGGCATCGCGTTCAGCACAAGCACCGCGACCACCCCGGCGGCGATCGCGACGACGCGCGTCGGGAGCGGTAGCTGCGGGCCGCCCGGTTCCGGGGCGGACATCCTCATGGTGCCTCGCGGCCGCTGCGCATTGCCGAACGGCTCAGAACGCCCGTTGCACTCTCAATCCTATCGTACGCGGCCTGCCCTGGAAGTACAGATCACCGAAGGTGGTCGGATAGGTCTGGTACGCTACTGACGAAAGCTGCCTGTTGTCGGTAAGGTTGGTGCCGTACAAGCCGAACTGCCACGGCCCGGTGGTGTAGTTCGCAGCAGCATTCAGCGCGCTGCTCGACGGGATCTCACGATAGATGCTCAGATTCGGATTGAACTCCGTTCCCATCTCGTCGCGGAACGAGTAGTCGGCCGTGAGCACGAGTTCTCCAGAGGCAATATCGAGGGTGTAGTCGGCAGACACTGCCGCCGACCACTCGGGGAAGTACGGGACCGCATCGCCATCACGTGCTCCGATGGTGGGGATGCCGCCGTCGCTTTCCGAGTTGGTATAAGACGCATTGATGCCGATCCGGAAGGCATCCGTCAGGTTGATGCGGCTCTCGATTTCCACGCCCTTGCTCTCGATCTTGCCGCCGTTCTCGATGAACGGGTATCCGCAGGCAAGGGGATGGATCGTCTGCGCATCGGACCACTTGATCAGGAAAGCTGCGGCGTTGACGGTCATGCGCCCATCGGCGAACGTGCCCTTCTCGCCCAGCGAATAGCTCCACACTTCGTCGGGACCGAAGGTTTTCGGAGCATCGGTAAGTCCGTCGGCGGCAAGGCTGGCAGCACACCAGACCGTAGGCACGGGGTAGTTCACTCCGCCGTAACGGAAGCCCTTGGCTGCCTCGGCGTAAAACAGCAGATCTTCATTGGGCGTATAGGTGATGGCCACCTTGGGATTGGTGCCGCTCGACTTCTCGACCGCCTTGCCGTCGAGCGGTCCACCGTCGGCATCGAGCCCGAATACCCCGGACTGGTAATAGGAGGCGGGGCCTTCGAAGTCGAAATAGCGCAGCCCCGCCGTTACGGCAATCTTGTCCGTCACCTCGAAGGTGGCTTCGCCGAACAGGGCCCACTGCTTGTCTTCGGACTGGATGTCCCCGTAATAGATCTCGTCAGGTCGGGTGGCCAGGAAATCATCAACCGCAGAAGCTCCAAGCCATGCATCCGAGCCTTCGCCAATGGAGTGCTGCACGTAGCGACGCTCGTCGTCCGCGTAGTACGCACCGAGCTGCCATTGCAGGCGGCCCGGCTCGGACACGAGGCGGATCTCCTGCGTGAAGGTCTCGATCGTGTTGCGCTGCGAGCTCGGCCCGGGCATTCGCGGGTTGTCGGTCGGTTGATCATTGATTCCCAGAAAATAGGTGACCAGTGCATCGAGCGAAACAACCAGGTCGAAATCGCGGTCGATGTAGGAGGTAGACGACAGCAGGCTCATCGAGCCGAGGTCGTAGTCCAGCGTCAGGTTGTAGATTCGCAGATCGTCCTCGAAGCCGACATCGCGCAGGCTGCTGTAGCTGTCGTCCTTCTCGCGGAAGTAGCCATTGGTGCCGTCGCTCTCGGGTTTTTGGTAGACGACGCTGGCATCGATGGTCAGGTCCTCGTTCGGCATCCAGCGCAGCGCGGCGTTGGCCTGCGTGTTGTCGAAGGTATTAGCGTCATCCTTGCCGGTGCCGACGTTGTCGACGTAGCCTTCGAGGGACTCGCGGTAAACGCCGGCGCGTAAAGCGAGCTTATCGGTCACCAGTGGCATGTTCGCCGAGGCCTTGGCGTTCCAGTTGGCGCCGCCGTCCTTGGTGTAGGAGCCCTGCGTCTCGACCGTTGCCGCGAACTTCGAAGGATCGGGCTTGCGCGTGATGTAGCGCACCGTCCCACCCATCGAACCGGCGCCGTAGAGCGTGCCCTGCGGGCCGCGGATGACCTCTATGCGCTCCATGTCGAGCACGCGCAGATCCGGGTTGTGCGTACCGAGCCCGATGGGTATCTCATCAAGGTACATGCCCACCAGCGAACGATCCTGAACCTGCGTGTAATCCATGTCTGCGGCCACGAGACCGCGCATGGTGATGCGGTTGTAGCCCTGCTGCTCGGCGTTCAGCACCACTCCCGGCACCGCGCGCAGGGTGTCACCCAGCGAGTTGAGACCCTGGGAAGCGAGCTTGTCGGGCGCCAGCGCGGAGATGGACATCGGGATGTCCTGCAGGTTTGTTGCACCAGTGCGGGTGGCGGTGACGACGATCTCCTCGAGTTGTGCCCGCTGCTGTTCGGCCAGGGCCTGCGGGCCGAAAGCCTGCAACATCGCGAGCCCGATTGCCGCAGCAAGGGTTGGTACGGCCAGGCGCGCCTCAGCGGACTGCGGACGCACCGGCTCCTTCGTTTCTCTCTTGAACATGCGCAACTCCTCAGAGGCTTGACCGAAGGCGACACACGACACATAGCGGCACCGCCTCTGGCTTGTCGATACGGCGGGGTCGGAATGATCGGTTAGCCGTGTTCTGAAGCCCGAAACCCTAAGTCGGCACGGGCGAGTAATGCGCGTGCACGATTTGCCAGCGCGTACCGCGCCTGAACCAGACATCGCTTTCCTGGTACTCGCTCGCCCGATCAGTGCCGTCCGCCTCGCGGATGCGCACGCGCACGCGGAAGGTGGCCACCGCCCCGTCGGCCGCGGGGCTGACCGCGATCTGCATGTCGATGTACTCGAGCGAGAGTACCCGCGCTCCGCCGGTGATGTAGGCAGTCCACGCGCTGCGGTACGCGGGCAGCCCGGTCTCGCCCTCGGGCGTCCACACACGCAGGTCGTCGGCAAAATGCGCGTAGTACGCTTCGAGTTCGTTGGCCACGAAGCTCCGGCGCACGCTCTCCTCGGCCTGCAGCACGTCAGCACGCGCCGCCTCCAGTGCCGTGTCGCCCGCCGCTGCCCCGCCGGTCACGCTGCTCATCGCGATGCTCCAGATCAGGTTTCTCACCACGGTACGGTAGCGCATGGCGCACTCAGTCACATCGCGCCCGCGCAGCGCCCGGGTCGTACATGGGCCGCAGCGATGCGACCGCCTCGTGGAGGTCCGCGCCCGCGCGGATCGTGAACCGGGCATCGGTTACGAAACGCTCGTCCGCGCCTTCCGGGAACCTGACATAGCCCATGGCCACCGCGCCGCCCAGCGTGTGCCCGTAGGCAGCCGAGGTGGTGAAACCGACGAGCGTGCCGTCACGCAGGATCGGTTCGTTGTGGTAGAGCAGGGGCTCGGGATCGCGCAGCAGGAACTGCACCAGGCGCCGCGGCGGCGCCCCCGCGGCGCGGCGCTCGAGCAACGCCTCGCGGCCGATGAATCCACCGGGCTTGTCCCAGGCGCAGGTGAACGCGAGCCCCGCGCAGAGCGGATCGTCGTCGGGGCCGATGTCGTGTGCCCACTCGCGGTAGGCCTTCTCGATCCGCAGCGAGTTGAGCGCGTGGTAGCCGCAGTGCCGCAGCCCGACGCGCCGCCCCGCCTCGAGGAGGGTGTCGTACACCGGCAGCGCGAACGGTGTCGGCACATAGAGCTCGAAGCCGAGTTCGCCCGCATAGGTGAGCCGCATCGCCAGCAGTGACTGGTAACCGACACGGATCTCGCGCAGCGTGCCGAACCCAAATGCCGCACCGGAGAGATCGTCGCTGCAGATCGACTGCAGCAGCTCGCGCGACGCGGGACCCTGCAGGTTCAGCATCGCGTAGGCGCCACTCACATCGGTGATCACGACAAAGGCATCCGGCGGCGTGTGCTGGCGCAGCCACGCCTCGACATGCGTCTGCGTGAAAGCGGCAGTGACCACGAGATAGCTGTCCGCAGCGAGCCGAGTCACCGTGAGGTCGGCTTCGATGCCCCCGCGCGCGTTCAGGAATTGCGTGTACACGACCTTGCCCGGCGCCACCGCGAGGTCCGCGGTGGCGATGCGGTTCAACACGCGTTCCGCATCGCGCCCCTGCACCAGCAGTTTGCCGAAGGAGCTCTGTTCGAACAGGCCGACAGCCTCGCGCACGGCGCAATGCTCGCGTGCGCTGTATTCGAACCAGTTCTGCCGCCCCCAGCTGTAGCCGTATTCGGGCCGCTCGCCGGCTTCGGCAAACCAGTTTGGCCGCTCCCAGCCGGCCGACTCGCCGAAGCAGGCGCCTGCTGCGGCCATGCGGTCGTGCAGGATGCATTGCTTCACGTTGCGCGCGGTGGACCATTGGCGGTTCGGCCAGTGGTCCTGGTAGCCGATGCCCAGCGTCTCCACGGTGCGGTCGCGCAGGTACAGCGGGTTCGATTGCCAGCGGTGCATACGGCGCAGGTTCACGGACCACACGTCCATCGGCGGGTGGCCCTCGGCGATCCAGTGCGCCATCACCATGCCGGCGCCACCGCCGCTCAGGATGCCGAGCGAATTGAAGCCGGCGGCGACGAAGAAATGGCGGAGTTCCGGCGCCTCGCCCATCAGGTAGTTGTGATCGGGCGTGAACGACTCCGGACCGCAGAACAGCAGCTTGATGCCGGTGTCGAGCAGGCGCGGCACGCGCCGCATCGCCTTCTCGATGTAAGGCGCCATGCGGTCCCAGTCGGGCTGTATGTCCCCGAAACAGAAATCCTCGGGGATCCCCGCCAGCCCCCACGGCCGCGCCTCGGGCTCGAACAGGCCAACCATCAGCTTGCCGGCTTCCTCGCGGATGTAGGCGGAGTTGCCGGGATCCCGCAGTATCGGCAACAGCGGATGCAGGCCGGGCATCGGCTCGGAGATCAGGTAGTAATGCTCGGCGGCGAGCAGCGGCACCGACACGCCCGCGAGCTCACCGACATCGCGCGCCCAGAGGCCCGCGCAGTTCACAACATATTCGGCCCGCACCTCGCCGCGGTCCGTGCGTACGCCCGTGACGTGGCCGCTATCGCAGGTGAAGCCGGTTACCTTCACGTTCTCGACGATGCGCGCGCCGCCCAGCCGGGCACCTTTTGCCAGCGCCTGGGTGACGTCGGTCGGATTGATGCGTCCGTCGTTCGGAAACAGAAATGCGGCTTCGAGGTCGCTGACGTCGGCGAGCGGCCAGCGTTCCTGTACCTCGTGCGGCGATATCTCGTGCACCTCGACGCCGAAGAGTTTTGCCGCGACTGCGCCGCGACGCATCTCGATCGCCTTGTCCCTGGTGCGCGCAAGCTGGATCGAGCCACAGCCGATGTAGCCGGTGGCCTGACCGGTCTCCGCCTCGAGGCGCTGGTAGAGCTCAAGCGAGTACTTGGCGAGGCGGGTCTGCGTCTCCGTATCGCGCAGCGTCGTAAGCAGGCCGGCGGCGTGCCAGGTGGTGCCGCAGGTGAGCTGGCGCCGCTCCAGCAGCAGCACATCGCGCCAGCCGAGCTGCGTGAGGTGGTAGGCCACGGAGCAGCCGATCACGCCGCCGCCCACGATAACGACCCTTGCCTGGGACGGCAGCGGCTCGCTACTCACG
>JBILEG010000138.1:0-8064 GCA_044352225.1 Pseudomonadales bacterium
GCCCGCTCCTGCGGGGATGTGGCGCGGGCATGGCCCGCTCCTACGGGGATATGGCGCGGGGATGGCCCGCTCCTGCGGGGGATGTGGCGCGGGGATGGCCCGCTCCTACGGGGATATGTCGCGGGGATGGCCCGCTACTGTTGTAGGAGCGGGCCATGCCCGCGACAGCAGCCCCGGAGAGGGGCTGCTGCCTGGACAGTCCATCACATGCCGGATGCAGGCGCCACCGGCGCCAGTTCTTTCACACCCACCCAGACATCGTCCACACGGAACGAGCCCGTCGCGCCCGGGTTGGCATAGCCGATCCGGATGATCACGCGATCGAGCGGCTTCGTGATATCGATGCCCTGATGGCCAATCTCACGGTAAGCACCACCGGTGTTGCGCGGAATCGGCACCTGATAGAACCCGACCGTGCCATCGGTGTACATCAAACGCACCCGGATGGTGGCGCCGGTCGAGAGGCTGCGCGATGCAACATTGGCCGAGAGTGTGAGCGTCTTGCCTGGCAGGAAGCCGCGCGCATCCGGATCGCGGATCACCTGCGTGATGCTGCTGTTCTCTCCGGGCGCGCCGGTGAAGCGGAACGAACACTTGCCGTCAAAGGCGGTTCCTTCCACGCAGATGACGCGGTCGCCAGAGAGCCCCGATGCCGTCCACTGGGCAGGTGCTCCGCCCACGCGTGCAGTTTCGAAACTTTCGTTGCGCAGCGCGTTGAAATCGACGTTGAACTCCCACTGCCGGTTGCCGGGCAGCGTGAACTGTCCGCCCGTCGAGGTGGCGAAGACGGTCCAGGCATAACGGCCCTCTTTGCTGAGCAGCGTGGTGTCAAGGTCGAAACGGCAGAGGCCTTCGAGGCATTCGATGGCATCACCGCTCACGAGGCCCGGAGCATCCAGCACGGTGCTGCGCGTGCTGCTGCTGTCATCCACATGCTGCAGCAACAGGCGGTAGTTCGCCGCGCCGGCAGACTCCTCCCAGGTGAAAGAGAGCGTCTCGGGCAAGGTATCGGTGAACCGCAGGCCGTACTCCGGGCCCTTGAGATCGTAGGTTCCGAGGGGGCTCTTGATCGTGAAGTACTGCCCGGGAGCCGAGGCACTGCCCTCTGCGTTCAAGGCTTCCATCGTCCACCAGTAAAGCCCGGAACCCCCGATCAGCGCCTCGTCCACCGGCATGCGACAGGTGCTCTCGTCGCAGCTGATCTCGTCGCCCTCGTTCAGGCCATAGAATTTGAGCTGGTCGCCGGGCAATCCACCGGGGTAAACGAACAGCATGCGGTAGCGCGTCGCGCGCGGGGATGCCGTCCACACAAATTCCTTGATCTGCCCGGGTTCGAAGTTGCCGCTGAAGAACAGCTGATCGCGCGGCGAGACGGGCGAGACCAGGCTGAACTCGCCGGGCATGTCGGGCGACCCGACGCGGAAGAGAAAACCGTAGCCATCATCGACCGCGGTCATGCCCTCTGCGTCCACCGCCCGAACCCACCATACGTGGCGGCCCTTGAGCGCTACGGGTGCAGGCAACGCCGCAACCGACAGGGTGCAGGTGCCCGCGTCGCAGCCGAGGTCTGCGGGCAGCAGCCCGGGCTGCTCGAGGAAAGCACCGTCGGGCGTGCTCAGATAGAAAATGTAGCTTTCGGCGCCGGAGGAAGGCGTCCAGGTAAAGGACTCCACGGTGGCCGGATCGCTCACCACGGCGCCCGGTTCACCGTCGGTGCCCGGGGCGAGCAGTTTGAATGCCCCGAGTTCCGCTTGTGCGGATTGGGCAGTCACGGCGGCGAACATCAGCGCAGCGGCGGGTTGGATGAAACGACGTAATCCGTTGTATATAACGCTTTGGAGCATGGCGGAACTCCTGCAAAAGGGAATTGGATGAAGCAACACTTAGGATCCTACGCGACTGAATGCGTGAAGGATCATACTGATTGGTGAATTTGGTTGCATGACGTCGGGCCTGATCTGGAAATGTGGATATCACTCGCTTCAGCGGCGTTCCATCACCGCCCCGTACACCACCCGGTCATCCTTCACCGTCGCCATCACGCGAAGGTTCCGCAAATCGGCGCTCGCGAGCGCCAGCGGGTTGCGGTCTAGGATCACGAAGTCCGCGCGCTTGCCAGGCTCGATCGAGCCCTTGTCCTGTTCCTCGTGATAGGTCCACGCCGCGTCGATCGTGATCGCTCGCAGCGCTGCGAGCGTGTCGATCCGCTGCTCCGGCCCCAGCACATTGCCGTCACGCGTGAGGCGGTTGGTGGCGGTCCAGAGCGTGAAGAAGGGGTCGAGCGGCGTCACCATCGCGTCGGTGTGATTGCTGAACCGGATGCCCCGCGCACGCGCGGCGGCAAGAGGACTCAGGAAGGACGCGCGTTCCTCACCCAGGTTGCGGCGATGGACCTCGCCCCAATAGAACGCATGGTTGCTGAAGAACGAGGGCGCGATACCGAGCCGCTTGTAGGCATCGAGCTGCTCGACGCGCACGAACTGCGAGTGGATGGCAATGTCGCGGTGATCATCAGATGCCTTTGCGCCAAGCGCCTCGTGCGCGGCGATCATCGCATCGATGGCGGCATCGCCGTTCGTGTGGGTCCACACCTGTATGCCACGCGCGTAGAGCTCGGCGACGGCGCGCGCGTACTCGGCCGGGTCGATCATCGGCTTGCCGCGCCAATCGGATTCACCCCCTGGCCCGCCGGTCAGCATGGGCTGCGTGAACCAGGCGGTGCGGCCCTGCGGGGAGCCGTCGAGCAGGAGCTTCACGCCGCCGAGCTTGAGTCGCCCCTCGTACACGCCGAAGCGCTGCTCCGCGAGTCTGTGCGCATCGGCCTGCCCCATCGCCACCGGCAGCGCCACCACGTCGAGCGGCAGTTCGCCCCGCGCCGCCGCACCGCGCAGCAGCGCAAGGCCGCGCGCATCCGTCGCGCCGTCCTGCACCGTGGTGTAGCCGTTCTCGGCGTAGCGCGCGAGCGCCGTGCGCAAGGCGGCGAGGGAGGCCTGCTCCGAGGGTGCCGGCAGCACGCGGTAGAACGCAAAGAGTGCCGTTTCCATCACCAGCCCGGCAGGCTCGTCGCTGCCCGGGCGTCGCACGATCACACCACCCTCGGGTGTGCGCGTGGCGGCATCCACGCCTGCCAGCGCGAAGGCGCGCGAGTTGAACACCGCGCCATGGCCCGAGACGTGGAGCAGCATCACGGGGTTATCCGGGAAAACCGCATCGAGATCGCTTCGGGTGAGTTCACGCCCTTCGGTGAGCCCGTCCCGCGCATAACCGAAACCGAAGACCCAGCCACCGGGCGGAATGTGCTTTGCCGCGGCATGCGCCTGCAGCGTACGCAGCAGTGCGGGAATGCTGTCCACGCTGCCCACGGGGGGCTGCGTGACATTGGCCCAATCGGCAAAGGCCACAGCCTGCATCAGGTGGCTGTGCGGATCGATGAAGCCCGGCAGCAACGCACGGCCTTCGAGTTCGCGCACGCGGGTGTCCGGGCCGCGAAGGTGTTCCATGCCGGCACGCGAACCCGTAGCGAGGATGCGTCCGTCGCGCACTGCCACGGCCTCGGCCACGCGACCCGCATCGTCCATGGTGAGCACCGAACCCGAGACATACAGGGTATCGGCAACGGGACCTGCACTCTCCGCGGCGGCCAGCGCAGGCAAAGACAGGAGCCCGTGGTGCAGGAGCACCACGGCCAGCCACCGCACGCTGATGTCCCGGACTGTCGCCACGCCTATGCTCCCCGAGAACGAACACAACCGATGACAAGATAAGGCCAGGCAGTTCGGCGATCCAGCGCGACGCATGGGTGGCGCGGCATTACCCCCGGCTGCCGAGACCCTGAAAAAGCGACTGCGCCAGCAAGGCCCGCCGCACCGGCTTGCCCAGTTCGGCCACGAAGTGCGAAGACGGACCATTGGAGCTACCGCGTGCGTCATCCGCACCCATAAGGACCAAACCGACATCGGCGCGGGGTCGCATGCCGCAGATCGCGTCCGCAAGCGCAGGCCCGTCGAGGCAGGGCATGTCGGCATCCAGCAGTGCCACATCGAAATGCTCGGCGCGCTCGAATCGCTTCAGCGCCAGCAGGGGGTCGGTCTCCTCGCCCAACTCCATGCCCCAGGCCCGGCACTGGTTCGCCAATACGCGCAGGCTGCTGGCGTGGTCGTCGACAATCAGCACGCGTTTTCCACGCAGCGCGCGCACATGCACTGCCAGACTTTCGGGCAGCACGCCCTCGCCCGCCGGCGCGGGCAGCGTTACGGTGAAACTCGACCCCTTGCCAAGCGCGCTCCACAGGCTGATCTCGCCCCCCATGGCCTCGACGATACGCTTGCAGATGGCAAGCCCCATGCCGGTTCCCCCGAAGCGGCGGGAAAGGGAGGCATCGACCTGGAAGAAAGGCTCGAACACGCTCTGCTGGGTCTGGGATGAAATGCCGATCCCCGTGTCGCTCACCACCAGTCGGAGAGCCGCCTCGCCCTCGGGCATCACCCGGACCGAGACCTCCCCGGCGGCCGTGAACTTGATGGCATTGTCCAGCAGCAACATCAGCACCTGGCGCAGGCGCTTCTGGTCCGTCCGGACGAAGGGGTGCAGCGCGGGATCGATGTCGCAGAGGATCTCGATCGGTTTTCCGGCGGCTGAGCGCAAGGCCATCTCTACCGATTCCTCCACACATTCGACGAGATCGAAACTCCCGCTCTCCGGGGCGAGCGTCCGGTCGGTGTCGATGCGGGCGTAGTCGAGGATGTTGTCGATCATCGCGAGCAGGTGCGTGGCCGCCGTGTTGATACGCTGCAGCTTCGTTCTCTGCCCGTTTTCCGTGATTTCCATCCCCAGCAGCTGCGTGAATCCCATGATGGCGTTCATCGGCGTACGCAGTTCGTGGCTCATGACCGTGAGGAACTCCGATCGCACGCGCGAGGCGGCCTCGGCTGCGTGGCGGGCCATCTCGGCACGCCGGTGCACCTCGGCATCCTGCTCGATCTTGCGGCGCAGGAGCACCAGATCGCGGCGCAGTTCGAGTTGCGCCACCACCTCTCTGGCGAGGATCGCGAGCCCATCGCGCTGCCCCGGCGTGAGAGGCCTCGCCTCACGGTCGATCACGCAAAGCGCTCCCAGCGGCGCTCCGGTCGGAGACACCAGCGGGGCACCCGCGTACAGGCGTAGATGGAAATCCCCGGTAACGAGGGGGTTGTCGGCGAAACGCGGATCGAGCGTGGCGTCCGGGACCTCCAAGACGCGATCTCCGTCCAGTATCGCGTGCGCACAGAACGAGACCTCGCGAGGCGTTTCCGAGACGTCCAGCCCTACGCTCGCCTTGAACCACTGTCGCTCGCTGTCGACCAGACTCACGGCGGCGATGGGAGTTCCACACAGGGTAGAGGCGAGGCGCGCGAGGTCATCGAAGACCCGCTCGGGAAGCGTGTCGAGGATGTCGTATGCCAGAAGCGCCTTGAGGCGTTCCGCTTCGTTATCGGGGGGCGCGGCTGCCGGCATGGGCGTCTCTCCTGTTCGTTGTTTGCTGCCAGAAGCAGTACAGCTTCCGCCCCCCGCCCGGACCTGTGGATGCCAACACCGGGCAAGGAGAATGCCACGGGGCAAGAAGATGTACGTCCTTCAATGTGCGATGCCGTCACCGAAGGGCAAGGCCGCGTCGCTGAGCCACTCCCACACCGAGACGGCCCAGGTGGTGGGCACCTGCAACTCGTAGCGCAGATCGGCCGAGCGCTCCAGCAACACTGGCACATGATGCAGCGCGGTCTGCGCGAAGTGACCCACGGCAAAGACCGGCGGATGCAGATCGAGCGCGATGCCCCGCTGCAGGAGCAGCGCGGCGGCAGGACCCTCGACGAGCAGGCGCACGCGCGCGCCCGAGAGGAAGGTGAGACTGCCCGTGAGCGGGTCGAGTTCGCGCGCCACACGCTGCATCAACTCGTCAGACGACGCAGCCCACAGGTACCGCGCAGGCCCGAGCCGGTAGAGGCGCGTATCGCCCGCGGTCGTGACGCGCTGGCTGTCGCGCGGCAACCCGGGCACGCCAAGTGAGTGCACCTGCGCACGCAGGGCATCGTCAGCGCCCGCGAACGCCGCGAGCTGACACAGATGCCACCCGCGCAGTTCGCCCAGCACGATCGCGCGGCTGCCATCCACAGCCTCACGGCCACCGGCACCGAGGTGCCGCGCGAGTACCGACCGACGCTCAGGCATGCATGCGCTCTCCCGCCGGATCGATGAACACGGGTGAGATGATGCGCGCACGCACCTGCTCGCCGAGCAACGGATAGGCGCAGACGATCTCCTCCCCCGCGTGCGAGAGGCCGCCCTGATAGAGGCCGAGCGCGATGGTTTTACCCAGCACCACGGACCAGGTCACGGATGTGACGTGGCCACGGCCGTGGCCCGCGATGTCTTCACCGGCTGCGAAGAGGATGGCGCCGCCGCGCAGCGTCTTGTCCGCCTCGAGGCACTCGAGGCCCACGAGGCTCCAGCGTTCCGGAGCCTGCAGGCCAGCGCGTTGGCGCAGCGTCTGTCCAATGAACGCCTTGCGCGTCGAGGCCATGCGGCCAAGGCCGAGATCGTCCAGCGTGTTGCGGTGATCGAGCTCCATGCTGCCAGCAACGTGGCCCTTCTCGATGCGCAACGAGGCCAGCGCCTCGAGACCATAGGGGCGGATACCGAGCGGTGCCGCCGCACGCAGGATGTGCTCCCACACCGCGATGCCATGGTCGGCGGACGCGTAGATCTCGTAGGCGAGTTCGCCGGAGAAACTGAGCCTCAACACCTTGAGCGGTATGCCTTCGTGTTCGATCTCGAGGCATCCCATGTGCGGCAAGGCCGACGCAGAGACATCGTGTCCGGGCAATGCAAGTTCCAGCGCCTGTCGCGCATGCGGACCAGCGACCGACATGCCCGCGTACTGGTCGGTGACGGACACCGCCTGCACGCGCAGATCCGTCCACGCGGTCTGCAGCAGGAACTCGATATGCGACATCACCTCGGCCGCCTGCGCCGTGGTGGTGGTGAGGAACCAGCGCATGTCGCCCAAGCGCGCGCAGGTGCCGTCGTCCAGCACCGTGGCGTCGTCGTTCAGCATCACGCCGTAACGGGCCTTGCCCACCGGCAGGCTCGAGAAGACATTCACGTAGACGCGATCGAGGAACTCCCCCACGTCGGGGCCCTGCAGTTCGATCTTGCCGAGGGAAGAGACGTCGGAGATGCCGACGGCGCCGCGCACGAGGCGCATCTCCTCGATGTAGGCGCTTGCGGGGGTGTCGCCCGCCCAACGGTAGTACCACGGGCGCAACCACGGGCCGGCCTCGGTGAAGACCGCACCATTTGCGGCGTGCCAATCGTGCAGCGGTGAGCGGCGCGTGGGGCGGAAATGCCGCCCCGTGCTGCGCCCCGCGAGCGCGCCGATGGTCATCGGCACCCACGGTGGCCGGAAGGTGGTGGTGCCGCCGGCTGCCTCGCCGCGCAACGCCGCCATCAGCGCCATGCCGTTCAGGTTGCTGGTCTTGCCCTGGTCGGTGGCCATGCCGAGCGCGGTGTAACGCTTGAGGTGTTCCACCGCAACGAAGCCTTCCTGATGCGCAATCTGCACATCGTGCGTGCTGACGTCGGACTGGAAGTCGACGAAGGCCTTGCCGCGACGCGCGGGTGGCAGAACGGCGTGTTGTACGGTGTACGGTGCGTCGGGCAGATCGCTGTCTGCATGCCCCGGAAAAGCCGCGAATCCGGCGTGTCGCGCCGCTGACTGCCCGGCGGCCGCTCCCTCACGCACTGCTTCCGCCAGACTGAAGGCGCCGTTCGCCGCGCCCGCTGCGTACTGACCTGGCGGCAAGCTGCCCGGCACCATGCTGTCGATCTCTGCGCGATACACCGGCTTGATGCCCGTGTGCGCGGTGAGATGTACGCTGCAACTCCAGCCGCCCGACATGCACACAAGATCGCAGGGCAGCGTGGTGTCGCGCCCGGTGCCGCTGCTGAACTGCGCCGCCCGCACAGCGCGCGAGCCCACGGCGCGCGTCAGCACACTGCCGGTGTGCACGCGCACGCGTGCGTCCTCCA
>JBILEG010000139.1:0-8062 GCA_044352225.1 Pseudomonadales bacterium
CTCGCGCGACACGGCCTGCCCCTCGAAGAACAGGACCGCCTCGTGCGATTGCTGTGCGGATTTCTGCGAGAGGCCCATCAGGAATTCCTGCGTACGCGCACCTTCTGCCCGGAACGACCGGATAGGGGGCTGACGTCGAATGGTAGCAGGACGTGGCGCCCGGAGCGCGTGACTCAGCGCACGTGTCGAAGCGCACCCGCGGGTGAAAGGACTTCGAGCAGCCGCGGATCGAGCTCAAGGGCGCTGCGCAGACAATCAAGGGCCTCTCGCGCGCGGCCCTGCCCGGGGTAAGGCATCGACACACAGCGCAGCAGCGATGCGTCGCAAGCACTGATCAGACGCTCCGGGGACTGCCTGAACGGCGCTGCTGCCGCCGGCTCGGGAAAGCTTGCGATGTAGCCTCGCTTGTAGATGGTCCTGATACAGCCGGAAAGCGCGCCTCCGGCAGCGCGTCGCAGTACCGACACCGCCCGCCGGACGGCCTCATCGGACACCACCTGCCCAAGCCACACCTCCTCGACAAGCCGCTCATGGCTCTGGACTTCATCCGGGTGCAAAAGGAAGAACTCGAGCAGATCAGAGACGCGTGGCTCCATCACAGCGGTATCGCTGCCTCGATGAAGACTGCAGCTACCGGGCTCGAAAACCCACTCTCCGAAGCGGAACTGCCGCATGCCCATGAAGGAAAACTCCAAGGAGACCAAGACACGCACATCATGGCGCCTCGGCATCCCGCGTGAATCAGCGCGGCCACCTATGCAGGCCTCACGAAGGAATCACGGAAACCTCACCCGTTCATCCTGCCACGGGCCTGCAACAGGTGTTCCGATGCAAGCATCCCCCGAGTCCGTCCACGTCCCGATGCGGTCAGGACCCCGGGAGGACCCAACCGAGGAACCGAGGAGATTGAGTCATGAGAACATTCAGACGACAACGAGCGTGCCTGCTCGCCAGCACACTCGCCACCATCCTGATCACAGGCATTGCTGATGCCCATGCGGGTCAGGATGAAGTACGCGTCAGCGAAGGCCGGGCTTCGACGCCTGCTGCACCGGCCCGGCCACGCCAAGGTGCCGAATCACGATCGGTCATCGTCAGATACGCCGACCTGAATACAGCGGGAGCCGCGGGGGCGAAGGCGCTCTACGCGCGCCTCAGAACCGCCGCTCGCAGCGTGTGTGCGCCGGCCGCACAGCGTGATCTCGCTTCACATCGGGACTGGAGCATGTGTTACTCCGATGCACTGGAGAAAGCCGTAGCCGACAGCGGGTCAGGGCCCGTTGCGCAGATTCACCACGAGCGCTCGGGACGCTCTGCACAGATCGCGTCCGCGAACTGAGCCGACGGAGGGCGACCGCAACCCCATGGGGCCGGTCGCCAGCCGCCATCGTGCACCCCGTTGCACAGGCGTCGGCGGTTGGACGACAGCTTGCTTCAGACAGCGGACCTGCCGGAGCGACCGGGCCTTGGTTTAAACTGCCGAAACAAAACAGACAGACACAAAAAACCCGCCTTGTGAGCGGGTTGATTGTGGTTTCTGGCGGAGCGGACGGGACTCGAACCCGCGACCCCCGGCGTGACAGGCCGGTATTCTAACCGACTGAACTACCGCTCCTGGAAACGCTTTCCACGATGGTGGGTGGTGACGGGATCGAACCGCCGACCCCCTGCTTGTAAGGCAGGTGCTCTACCAGCTGAGCTAACCACCCCTCGCGGGAAGCCGGCATTGTACTGATTTGAACCTCACTGTCAAAAACTAATTCGCCAAAAATCCCGCTGGGCCGACGCGGACTGGCAGCTCCCCGCCAAGACAGCTCACGCACGGGCTCCGGGAACGTTTTCCACAGGCAGAGGCAAGCGCTCATGGCGTCAGATGAAATTCACGCATCTCGGATCCTTGGAACAAAAACGCCACAACTAATTGATATATAAAACCTGAGGTTTGGAGCCTTAGTCGAAGGACATCATCGTGGTCGTCAGCCCATGCGCACCGTCGCTCCGACAACACATTGCATCCACAAGATTGTCCACAGGAAAGCAGCCAGGACAACTCAGGCGTTGGCGCGGGTCCAGGCGAGAAAATCCTCATCGCTCATCGACTTCCCGACCAGATATCCCTGAGCCGAATCGCAACCGAGCCGACGGAAGAGGTCCATGGTGGGTTCGTCCTCGATACCTACGGCCACGACCTTCATCCCGAACCCATGTGCCAGGGCTATCAGGTGCTCACACAACAGACGGTCTGCCGTACTGCGTGCTGCGGTAGCCACCAGCTTGCGATCAATCTTGATCTCGTCCACGCGCAAGGACTTGAACTGCGACAGGGAGCAATTGCCCGTGCCGAAGCTGTCGACCGCAATCCGTATGCCTGCCTCACGCAGGGGCTGGAGTTGCTTCTCGCAGGCCTCGGCTCCGCGCGCCAGGGCGTGTTCGCCCACTTCTACCGTGAGCCCCTCCGGCGGCACATTCCAGATTCTGAGCGCAGAATTCAGCGTGTCCACTGCCTCTGGCAGCGCAAGCGCGATCGCGGATACGTTTACGGAAACCCCCAAGCCAGACCATCGTCTGGACTGCCGCAGCGCGGTGTTCAGTACCCAACGCGCCAGTTCGGCGCCGCGCCCCCCCTGCTCGATCGCAGGAACCATCCGCTCAGGGGAACTGACTGCCCCACTCTCCTGCAACCATCGCAGCAGTGCCTCCGGGCGCTCTGCCACACCGTCGGCTATGGAAATGCGGGGCTGGTACCACAACTGAAGTTCATTACCCGCGAGCGCGTCACCTAGTTCCAGCTCCTGCTTCCACTGGGCCTTCTGACGCTGGAGTTCATCGGGCGCATGCACCGCGTAGGCGGCGTTGTCACGCTTGGCCAGCCGCAGGGCCTGTTCTGCCAGAAAGTAGAGCTGCTCCGCATTCCATGCGTCACTCGGAAAGGCAGCCAACCCGACCTGTACATCGAACACGATTTCCTGTGCGCCGACGAGAAGGCTCTCGCTCACCGTACGCACGATCCGGCTGCCTATCAGGGGCAGCAATTCGGGGCTGGCAATGCCCGAGAAAATCACCGCGAACTGATTGGCGCCAACACGGCGCGAGACGGGGCTTTTGCGGCTGATCCCGGCGAGGCGTTCGGCGATCTCAGCGAGGACCAGATCCCCGGCCGCGAACCCGTAGACACCATTGATACGGTTGAAGTCACGTACATCGATCACGGCCAGTCCGAGAATGGACCCATCCTCGCGCGCAACATCGAGCTGCTGGTCAAGTGCCGCAAGAAAGCCCGCCCGATCGATCAGCGTCGACGTCAAGGTCAACCCCCTGATCCAGCAATCAGTACCATCAGAAAATCAGTGCCTCTATGTCGACACCGTAGGCACCGGGCTCGAGGCTGGTGAGAATCTCGAGCGGTTTGCCATCATCGTCGTGAGTGACTGCGCGAAGGTCGAGAGGGCGGGGATCTTTCAAGGGGAGTTTGTTGCGATCGAGCATGACCAGCAATTGTGGTCGCAAGCGACGCGTGCGGTACTCGGCGAGAACCACACACACCTCTCCGCTGGAGAGTTCGACCAGCGTCCCCGCAGGGTAGATACCGATGGCCTGAATGAACTCTTCGACGAGTGCTGCTTGGAAATCGATATCACGCCAGGCGTAGAGCTTCTTGACTGCCTGGCTTGGCGACATGGCTTCCGCGTAAGGGCGGCGGCTTGTGATGGCGTCGTAACAATCGACGATGCCGGCGATGCGGGCCATCACGGGAATGTCATCGCCCTTCAGCCCGTGAGGATAACCATGCCCACCATGGCGTTCGTGGTGGTATTCGACCATCTCGGTGACGCTGCGGTTGAGAACCCCCGTGTTGCCGAGCATCTCTACGCCGAAGCCGACATGAGACTTCAGAAGCTCGTACTCACCGCGGCTCAGCCTCTCCTTTTTCTGCAGCAGTTCCGCAGGTATGCGCAGCTTGCCGACATCGAACAGCAGCGCGCCGAGCGCAAGGCGCTGTAGATCCACCTTGGGGAGGCCAAGTTGCCGCCCCAATGCGACAGCCCAGATCGAGGCGCCGACGGAGTGCCGGAATGTATAGCTGTCCTCGGTTTTCATGCGTGCCAGCCACACGCAGGCATCGGGGTTGCGGATCACACTGTCGACCATGGGATCGACGGCGGCCCGGATGCCCGAAACGTTCAGCACATTCGCCCTTCGAAATTCCTCGAACATCGAGTCGACGGCGCCGGAAAGCTCCGAATGAACAGACTTGGCGATGGACATCTCGCGCTGGAAGCCACCGCTCGCGTCCTCGTACTTCTTCAGCTTCCGGTGGGGAAAGAGCAAAGCTCCCGTGTTGCCGGTACGGGGCTTGAACTTCAGTGACTCGGCCACTTCCTGATCAGGCCGCGCAACGATGACCGCGCGCGCATGGCTGCCGACTACCCGGCTGTCCCGCTGCGAGGTGGTCGTCCGGCTCTGGTAGACGTCTATGTAGACGCGCTGGCAGTGCCGCTCGAGTTCATCGATATCCTGCTGCGAGGTGATGTAGAAACCCTGGAGGAGAAACGGCGTCTGGGACCAGGGCTTGTCGAGTGCGGACACGTACATGCCGATTTCAAGATCGCTGACGAGGATCTCCACGGACTCAAGCGATCGCATCAGTTCTCCTCCGGCCGTCCATCATCCGAGCATCCCGCGGGTCCGGGAGCGATTCTAGTGCATTGCCAGCCAGGGCAATACGAAGCATCAGCGGCTTGCCCTGCGATTTGCGATCTCCTCGAGAAATTCGATCCGGAAACTGATGGCCCAGACAGGATCACGCGGATCGCTCAGCGTCTCGCGTCGCCACAAGTGAGCGGGCTCTGCTTCGACAAATATCCAGGGGCGGAAGATGTTGCGGCGGTACCGAAGGCCCACGGCGTAGGTGTTGGCGCGAGCCCCCGGGTCGCTCTGCCCCGAGACGGCCGCGAAGTATCCCAAAGCTGCTGACTGGTTGATCTGCCGGAGATAGCTCAACCGCCCACCCCATTCGGTACCGTCGGTTTCCTCACCGTACTCCATGTCTGCCGTGAACCGGAGCAGACTGTCTGTACTCAGCCTGAGGTCGACGTCGCCTCGGGTAATCATGCCTGCTCCATCGGCTTCCTTCAGGTAGAGCCGCTCGGTGAATCGCAGGCGAAGCCGCTCACCGACAGGCCGCATGTAGCGGTAACGGACGCTGGTGCGGAAATCCAGGGAAGCATTCGTTCCGGCCGAGACATCGATCCGTGAACGGGCGATATCGAGGAGGCGATACTGGATTCCCACGTCGCCCTCATCCGGACCTGATGGGGGAAGTACATCGTTCCGATAGTCGTTTTCTTCCCCGAACACGAGGCTCAGGCGCTGGTTCAGCCGGGGCAAGTCGACCTTGCCCCTCAAACGGAGCTTGGTATCGATTCCTTGATCCTCAGTCCACTCGGCCTCGCCAACCAGCCGCAGCACGGAGTCTGCCGACTCTCTCGCCGCATCGGGCTCCCCGAAAAAGGAGTCAAAGCGCTGGGCGAGGGTGTCGGTGGTGGTGGTGACGTAATCGTAGGAGTTGTCTATCCAGGAGCGCGGCGCCTGCGAGGCTGTCTGTGCCGCTGCGAACGGGCAGAACAGCAACAAACACATCGCACAGCAGATCCTCGGCAATGGCCCCACCGATCGGCTCCGCTAAGCGCTCTTCGCGTAGTGTTCGCTGAACACCCGGACGAACCTGTCCATCTCGCCGTGGGGAAGCCGGTTGATACCGGCAGCCGCTTTGCGCCCCCCGCCAGTGGGAAACTGGCGACAGATATCATCTGCCCCGGTGCGGTTCGACAGCGGCGCACGCACGCTGACGAGAAAATCCCCGCCATCGATCTCGGTCAGGACGGCGTGCGCCCGAGACGGGTGCAGGTTCACCAGGTCGTTGCTGAACACACCGCTCACGCGCCGGGCCCATGGCTCATCGGGGAGCAGGAACACCGCGGACTCCGCAGATGCCTGCACGGGGACCAGTGATGACGCGCGCGCCATGTCGTCGGCGTACCCAGCCTCGAGTTGGCCGAAGGTCTCGCGGTCGGAGGCGATGAAATCAAAAGGACTGGCAAATGCGCTGACCCGGCGAAAGAGAGTCTCCGGCGGGAAGTGGAGGTCTTCTACCGCGGGGCCATAGCCGTTGTAGTTGATCAAGGTGCCCAGCGTTTCGGCCAGTTGCAGGCGTTGCGGGTCCAGCCCGATCGTCGCCGCCGCCGCCTTGGCGCTGCCGGCGAGATTATCGCCAAAGGCCCCCACGACAGCCCAGGCCGCATGCGCGCCCTTCAGGTAGCCGTTGACGAGAAGACTGGTGCACACCTCGGGAGCGGTGTTGATGAGCGCATGAAGGTGCGAATGCTCCAGAGGGGCGTCGCCGGGGTGGTGGTGATCGGCATAAAACACCTCGGCACCGGCCATGAGGAGACGCTCGAGATCAGTGCGGTTCTTCTCCATGGCGACATCCAGCACCGTGACCCGGTCGCCCTGCCCCGCCGAAACGAGCCGAAGCAGATCAATGTCCCTCTTGACACCCGTCACGAGCACCGCGCTCCTCGGCTCGGCGAGCCGCAACTGAACGAGTGAGCAGATGCCGTCGGCATCGCCGTTGAAAACGTCGTGATCGGCCATGAGATTTTTTCCTCGACGGCGGCAGGATTCATAGACACGGGCGAGCCCGACAGCCCCGGGTTCGCAACGCGTCGCGAACGAGGCATTTCGGCGAAGGCTCCCCTCGGGAAGTGTAGCGGCATTCGGGCGGCACATCGCAGGGCCCGACACATCGGGATGCGGGCGATGGCCGCGGCCAGGCCCGGGTGGGCCTGACCGCGGCACGGACGGCAGGGCTCAGAGCGAGATCATGGGCCGCAAATGCTCCAGGGTCTTCGCACCGATTCCCTTCACATTCACCAGATCATCGACCGATTTGAAAGGACCGTTCTCGTCGCGGTACGCCACGATGGCCTCGGCCTTGCTGCGGCCGATACCGCGCAAGGATCCGGCGAGCGTGGCGGCGTCCGCGGTGTTGATGTTGACGGGGCGGGTGAGTTCAGACGCGGCAGCCGGGCGGTTGTCGGGCGCGACAGCAGCATGTGCTGCCGGCAGGACCAGCAGTGTCGAGCCAAGCAGGCAGGCTTTCAGAAAATGCGGAATGTTCATCGTGATCCTCCTTGAGATGATGAGATCGAAACGGTGCCGTCATGGCACCGGGAGCAACGCTAGCACAGCCTCAGGGAGAATTTCCGTAGGACATTTCGGACAGGATATCCCGCATCGCGGTTGCGGGGTCGGAGGCACCCGTGATGGGTCTCCCGACAACGAGGAAATCACTGCCCGCGACGAGCGCATCACGTGGGCCCAGCGTGCGCCGCTGATCGCCCGTGACGCTTCCTGCCGGCCGGATGCCGGGCGTCACCAGAACGGGTTCAGGGCCCAGAACACGCCGGAGTACAGGGGCCTCGCGCGCCGAACACACCACCCCGTCCAGACCTGCGTCCACGCTGAGCGTTGCGAGACGGACGACCTGCTCCTCGAGCGGAGAGCCAACACCTGTTTCGGCCAGATCGGAGGGATCCATGCTGGTCAGCACCGTTACCGCGGTGAGCAAGGGCACGCCGGGCCCTGGAGCGCCGAGCGCTTCACGTGCTGCCTGCATCATGCGACGCCCACCCGATGCGTGCACGTTCACCATCCACACGCCAAGCGCTGCCGCCGCGCGCACCGCACCGGCGACCGTGTTGGGGATGTCGTGGAACTTGAGATCGAGGAACACCTCGAAGCCTCGCCTCGAGAGCTCTGCAACCAGCGCCGGCCCTGCGGCCGTGAACAACTCCTTGCCCACCTTCACCTTGCACAACCGCGGATCCAGCCTCGCCGCCATCGCAAGCGCCGGCGCCGACTGCGGGTAATCCAATGCCACGATCAGTCTCGAGCCATACCGGGAGGATGCAGTACTCATGGGCGGGGTCCACGCCACAAGGCAACGCTGGACGCCAGCAAACCCGCGACACCTCCTGCGACAAACGCACCGAGCACCCAC
>JBILEG010000140.1:0-8041 GCA_044352225.1 Pseudomonadales bacterium
GGCACGAGCCCGAGAGCCGTGACAGGACTGGAGGCTGACTGGACTCTGTGCGACATGTTGCGCTCTCCCGTGTGTGTGTTGAGGACTTCAGGCCTTGGCCTTCGGCGAATCGGCCCTCAGGGCATCCTCGTAGGAGCAGGCGCTCTCGCTGACTGCAGCGCGGCCGAGGATGAGGTCGATGACCTGATCTTCAAGTGCAACCGCCTCGATGGTGGCGAGTTGTTCGCGATTGCCGTAGTACCAGTTGATGACTTCCTGCGGCTCCTCGTAAGTGGACGCAGTCTCCTCCACCATCTGGCGAACACGTGCCGGATCGGCTTTCAGGCTTTCGCGGCGAATCACCTCTCCAAGCAGCAAACCGAGGGATACGCGTCGCTCGGCCTGCGCACGGAACATGTCGTCGGGGAGCATGGACGCATCGAAACGGGCTTCGTCGCCACCGAACTGGCGGACCGCCTGACGGCGCAGCGATTCGATCTCCTGGGAGACCAGCGAGCCGGGAACCTCGACTTCCGTCCGCTGGAGTAGCGCCTCCAGCACACGACCCTTCAATTTGTTCCGCAATGCCTGCCGGAGCTCACGCTCCATGTTGCTGCGCACCTCGACACGGAATGCATCCATCCCGCCGTCAGACACACCGAAGCGGGCGAAAAACGCATCGTCGAGTTCAGGCTGCTTGCGCGCGGACACGCTGTTGACCGTAATCTCGAACTCCACAGCGGCGCCCTTCAGGGCTTCGGCGTGATAGCTCTCCGGCATCGTGATCGCGACCATGCGCGTCTCACCGGCTGACATACCCACTATGCCGGCCTCGAACCCGGGCACCATGCGACCGGAACCGAGCACCAGATCGGAGCCTTGCGCCGTACCGCCCTCAAAGGCCTCGCCGTCGCGGCGACCGAGGAAATCGATGTTCACGCGATCGGCGTCGGCAGCTGCGCGCTCTGCAGGCTCCCAGGCCGCCTGCTGGTTGCGCAGCACCTCGATCATCCGGTCAACGTCCGCATCCTCGACCGAGGAAAGCGGTTTGTCGATGGAGAGCTTGGCGAAGTCGATGAGATCGATCTCCGGGTACACCTCGAAAGTCGCGGTGAACTCGATATCGCGGCCATTGATGAGGGAGCGCGGCTCGATCGTGGGCTGGCCCGCGGGACGGAGGTCCTCCTGACGGACTGCCTCGTAGAAGCTCTGGCTCATGACCTCGCCGAGCACTTCCTGGCGCACACCCGCGCCGAAACGCTGGCGCACGACCTTCATGGGGACGCGCCCCTCGCGGAAGCCTTTCAGACGAATGGTGCGGGATGCTTTCTCGAGACGGGCATTTACCTCTGCCTCAACACGCTCCGCGGGAACACCAATGGTGAGGCGCCTGCCAAGCCCCGACGTGATCTCTACCGACACCTGCATGCTGCAGTCTCCCTGTAATGCTGCTATTAGGCCTGAAGAGGCCGTGACTACGCCCCGGCCTCAAAGCCGGAGCACTTGTACCTGGTTTCTCCCACCGGGGATGGGCACACGCCTTCACAAATCCCGGCTCAAACCGATCGACCGAGGGGCAGGAACGGGAATCCACCCCGCCGCAAGCGGCGAGGCCGGATTCTAGCACGCCCTCCCGAACCGTCCGGTGGTGCGAAAGAAGAGACTCGAACTCTCACGCCTTGCGGCACTGGAACCTAAATCCAGCGCGTCTACCAGTTCCGCCACTTTCGCGTCCGGGCGAGCACGACAGCCCTATCGACTGTCGAGGGGCGCCTTATACCCGATGACCACGGGTGCATCCAGCAGTGAGCATGCCCCCTGTGCAGGATTGCCCGAGCGCTCAGGCGCCAGGCTCCGCTGCTGCGTGCTCTGCCGCGACAATACCCTGAGGGTCCTGATGGATGATGATGTCCGCACCGGGGAAGCGGGCCCCGATCGCAGCCTCCACCTCGTCCGCGACCTTGTGCGCCGACAGCAGCACGGTATCGTCCGCGAATTCCAGATGGAGTTGGATGTGATAGCGGTTGCCCGAGCGCCGGGTACGCAGATCATGCACACCGAGCACCTCCTCGTGAGACAGTGCCAAGGCAAGAATCTCCTTGTCGACCTCGGGCGGGAGCTCGCGATCCATCAGCATGTCGAAGGCCTCCCAGCCGATCCGCCAGGCACCGTGGGCGATGAAGAACGCGATTCCTGTCCCGAGAATGGCATCGACTCTGGGAAACCCCCAACCAGCCCCGCCAAGCGCGGCCATGACGGAGAGGTTCAGAAGGATGTCGGACTTGTAGTGCAGGCTATCGGCCCTTATCGCGGTCGAACCGGTAAGGCGGATTGCGTGTGCCTGCACCGCGACCAGCGCCAGCGTGCTGCACAGCGCGAACACCGTCACCGCGAGACCGATGCCTACGTTCTCCAGCCCGGGAGGAGCCGGGCCCGCCAAACGCTCAGCGCAGTGGACCAGGAGCAGGATGGCGGAGGCGAGGATGAAGCCCGACTGCGCCAACCCGGCGAGCGACTCGGCTTTGCCATGGCCGAAACGATGATCTTCGTCTGCCGGTTTGATGGAATAGCGGACGGCAACCATGTTGATCAGCGACGCCATGGAATCCATGACCGAGTCCAGCAAGGAGCCCAGCATGCTGGCCGAGTCCGTCAGGTACCAGGCGACCAGCTTTGCCGCGATCAGCAGGAACGCCACGACCACCGAGGCGTAACTTGCCGCCAGCAACCAGCGCAGCCCCTTGTCGTCGGGAGGGTTGCTCATAGGGGAAACAATGGGGGTGATGCAGCTCGGGAGAAAAGCCGGAAAAAGTTATGCCCCGTGGCCTCTATCACCGCCTCGACAGACACACCCTTGATGGCTGCAACCGCCTCGGCCACGCGCGAAACGAACGCTGGTTCGTTGCTGCGCCCCCGGAAAGGAACCGGCGCGAGATAGGGGGCATCGGTCTCGACCAACATCCGCTCCAGAGGGACCTCCCGGACCACCGCACGCAGCGCATCGGCGTTGCGGAACGTGACGATGCCCGAGAAAGAGATCAGGAAATTCATCTCGATGGCAGCACGCGCCATCGAAATCGATTCCGTAAAGCAATGCATCACCCCGCCCGTGCGCGGATTGGCATGATCGGACATGATCCGGAGAGTGTCGTCCACTGCTTCACGGGTATGGACGATGACCGGCAAGCCTGCCCGCGACGCGGCGCGCAGGTGCACGCCGAAACTGTGGCGCTGGATCTCGGCGCTGTCCTGACCGTAGTGATAGTCCAGCCCGGTCTCTCCGATTGCCACGACCGACGGGGCTGCGACCAGACCCAGAAGTTCGTCCTCGTCGACCGGGGAGGCATCGGCGCAGGCGCCAGGATGAATACCGACCGAGGCAGAAACCTGAGGATGGACTCTGGCGTGCGCAAGGACCTTGGGAATGTTGTCGCGATCCACTGCAACTGTGAGCATGTGGCGGACACCCGCCTTCGCAGCACGCTGCAGCACGTCGGCGATGTTCATGCCGTGGCGCGGATCCTCGAGATAATCGAGATGACAGTGGCTGTCGATCAACATGGCTGAAGGGCACCCGGCCCGGGGCAGTGCCCCTACATCGTATGGGTGGGACGCTCGGATTCCAGGGCGCCGGCAAGATAAGTGTCGATCTTCCGCGCGGCGGAGTCATCCTGGCCATTGAACTGTACGCCGATACCCGAGGCGCGGTTCCCCTGAGCACGCCGGGGCGTTACCCAGACCACCTTGCCCGCGACGGGGATCTTCTCTTGCTCATCCATGAGGTTCAACAGCATGAAAACTTCATCACCAATCCGGTACGGCTTGTTCGTGGGGATGAAAAGCCCTCCGTGCTGGAGGAAAGGCATATAGGCCGCATAAAGCACAGCCTTGTCCTTGATGGTCAGGGACAGGATGCCGTTGCGTGTGCCTTGCTGCGCGGTCATGCCGAGGGGTGGAGGGTCCGGATGCGGAATGGGCGAAGGGTAGTCAGTGGCGAGACGTTTGGCTAGCCCGCCCGGTTAGCACGCGACCATGCGTGCAAGAGGGATTCGAGAAGAAGCTGACGGTTGGGGTTGGCCGTGGAAGCTGCATCCCTGCTCGCACGGATCGTATCGCGGAGAAAAGCGGCGACCGCTCGCGCGGACGTATGCGGGCGCAGGGCGGCGTGCATAGCCTCCGCCCTGGGGAGGCGGGACGCAGATTCATCCGCGAGCCAGCGGCCGAGGTCCACCAGGTAGACCTGTATCCATCCAAGCAATTCGCGCAAATCGATGTCTGACACCTGGTCCGCAAGGCTGGATATCCACACATCGGCTTGCGCTGCGCGCTGCAGAAGCAGCGCCGCCCGATCGAACTGCGACAGCGCGTCTGCATCTGCCAGCCGGAGAGCTTCCAGCGGACGACCGGAAGCCACCCCCAGCAGATCCTCTGCGCCATCTGGTCCGCGCTGCGTTACCAACCATTGAAGGCCCTGCGAGGGCACGGGGGGACTGAGAGGTACCGCCCTGCAGCGGGACCGGATGGTCGGGAGAAGCCGTGAGGGCACATCGCTGACAAGCAACAGGAACGTACCCGGAGACGGCTCCTCCAGACTCTTGAGGAGGCAATTCGCCGTCGCGAGGTTCATGGCCTCGGCGGGTTCGATCAGCACCACCTTGCGTGACCCAACGCTGGCCGTGCGCACGACGAAATCCACCAACTCTTCCCTGACCTGCGCGATCTTGATCTGCTTGCCCGCTTCCTCTGGCGAAATACGCAGGCAATCCGGGTGCGAGCCCGCAGCCATCAGGCGACACGGCCTGCAGAGGCCGCATTCACCCGCATCAGCGGGAGATTCGCAAAGAAGCCCCCTCGCGAGACGCTCGGAAAAGAGCCGCTTGCCAATGCCGGAAGGGCCAGCCAACAACAGGGCATGGTGCAGACGGGAAGAACACGCATCAGCCAGCAGGCGCGCAAGATCGTCTGCGTGCCACGGCATCGGGCCGCGCAGCTCCGGGCGGGATTCACTCATGCGGAACCCGCGATGCGATCAACGAATCCTGCCACGGCAGAGCGCACGGCGGCCGTAACGGACACGAGCGGAGCACTCGCGTCCACCACGCGGATCCTGTGGGGCTCGCTCCGTGCCATCCCCAGATAGCACTCGCGTACACGTTCGTGAAAATCCCTCGCCTCGCGCTCGAACCGATCCCGCTCCCCTCGGGCAGCAGCCCGCTCAAGCCCCCTCTGTGCGGGAACGTCGAGCAACAAGGTAAAGTCGGGGCTGAAACCGTCGAGCACGAGGTGTCGCAGGGCTGCGATAGTCTCGTCTCTCATGCCGCGCCCCGCCCCCTGATACGCGAGCGTGGCGTCGACGAAGCGGTCGCTCAAGACCCATTCGCCCCGCGCAAGAGCGGGCCGGATGAGCGACGTCAGGTGCTGCGCCCGCGCGGCAAAGACCAGCAGGAGTTCGGTAAGTTCCGCGACAGGTTCCTCGCGGGGTGCGAGCAGGAGCGTACGGATCTCCTCTGCGAGCGGCGTACCGCCGGGCTCTCGCGTTCGGAGGACGTGAATCCCCTTTTCGCGCAGCACCGCTTCGATGACATCCATCTGCGTGCTCTTGCCTGCGCCCTCTCCGCCTTCCACGGTGAGAAACATTCCCCGCGGGATAGAACCCGTCATTGCGCGGCGCCCCCGGTCGCTGCCGAGGACTTCGGACGACCTGCGCGCTGATACTTCTGCACGGCCCGGTTGTGCTCGGCCAGCGTCACCGAGAAGTGATGCGAGCCGTCACCGCGGGAAACGAAATACAGCGTCTCACCGGCGGCGGGGTTCAACGCAGCGTGAATGGCGGCACGCCCGGGCAATGCGATCGGCGTGGGTGGTAATCCGGGATTCAGATAGGTGTTGTAGGGGCTGGGCGAACGCAGGTGCGCGCGCGTGAGGTTTCCGTCAAACGCGTCGCCCAATCCATAAATCACCGCCGGATCCGTCTGCAGCAGCATGCCTTTCTGCAATCGGCGCACGAAGACGCCGGAGATAGTCGCTCTCTCGGAGGCTTTTCCGGTCTCCCTCTCCACCAGCGAGGCCATCACAAGGGCCTCGTACGCGTCTTTGTACGGAAGCCCCTCGGCACGCTTGCTCCACTCTTCATCAAGAACCCGGACAAGCCGCTTGTGCGAGAGCAAAAGCAGGTCACGGTCGCTCATTCCAAGGTGGAAATGGTAGGTATCCGGGAAGAAAAGGCCTTCTGGCGTCGGCCTGCCACCGAAGGTTTCGTCGAGCAAAGGACGCAACAGGGCGTGGTCGGCTGAGTCGAGCGTGCGGCGCAGTTTGGGCTGCGCATGGAACTCGGCGAGCATCGAGGCGACGGTCGTACCTTCGACGACCGTGACGGCATACTCCACGACATCGCCCGACAGGAGCTTCGCTATCAGACCGCGCGCCGTGACGCCGGGCTGAAGGCGGTATTCCCCCGCCCTCACCTTGTTCGCATTGCCCTCTATCCGGAGATAGCACCTGAGGAGAAAGGGATGCATGAGGATGCCGCGCGATTCCAGATCGGAAAGCAATCCGCGCAAATTGCCTCCCGGCGGCAATTCCACCGCTTCGGATCGGGAGAGATTGAGAGGTGCGTCAAGCCAGTTGCGGAAACCGAGCGCGAGGGCAGCGGTGACCATCACGCAACCCAGGACGAGTGCCAGAAGCAGCCGCATCGCCGACTCAGGTGCCGAAAAGCCGGGCGACATGGTCACGGATCTTGCGTGTCACCGCACCCACCTGAAGCTTGCGCTCGGCCAGCCGGGCCACGGGCCACACGCCTACCACCGAGTTGCAGAGGAAGATCTCGCGCGCGCCGGTGAACATGCCTTTCTCGCAGGAGGTGACATCCACGCCCTGCCCCACCATGTCGGGTGCCTTGTCGATGATGTACTGGCGCATCACACCGGCGACCCCGCAGGTATCGATCACCGGCGTGAGAATGCGGCCGCCACTGACGAGAAAAACATTCGTCGACACACCTTCGACGATGCGCCCGCGTGCATCCGCCAGCAAACCCTCTGCAATTGCGGGATCGTCCCACTCGAGACGTGCCAGCACCTGCTCCAGCCTGTTGAGATGCTTCACACCGGCAAGCACGGGGTTGGCACCCATGCGCATGTCGCAGAATCGCACGCTCACGCCCTCCGAACTCCACTCGGGTGGATTGGCGGGCAAGGCAGAGACCATGAGGATGCGGGTACTGGTGATGCCGGGCGAAACCTTGTAACCACGTTGACCAACGCCCCGCGTGAGAATCAACTTGAGAACACCTTCGGGGAATTGCTCTCGAGCACAATCGACTGCCGTTCCGATTTCCGCGCGAAGCAGCGAGGGGTCGAGGGACATTCTTAACCTGGAGGCCCCCAACTCCAGACGTCTCAGGTGGTACGCGAGCAGGTACACACCGGCGGGGCCAAAGCGCATGGTCTCGAACAGACCATCACCGAACGCAAGGCCGCGATCACGCGCATCCGGGGAGGCCCCGCGCTCGCCATTGATCCAGACGGGGGGCGCAGTAATGCCGGCTTGCATACCGGCGCGTCAGATACGCCGGAACACGACGGAACCGTTGGTTCCGCCGAAACCGAAGGAATTCGACAGTGCCACTTCGATCCTCCGCTCCTGTGCGACATGCGGCACGTAGTTCAGGGTGCAGCCCTCATCGGGGTTGTCGAGATTGATCGTAGGAGGCGCCACACCATCCCGGATGGCCAGGATGCTGAAGATCGCCTCGATCGCACCCGCAGCGCCAAGAAGATGGCCGGTCATGGATTTGGTCGAGCTCATCGCGACGTTGCCGGCGGCCGCGCCCAACACGCGTTCGACCGCTTTGCTCTCTGCAAGATCGCCCGCAGGAGTGGATGTGCCGTGAGCATTGATGTAATGCAGGTCTCCGGCTCCGATACCTGCATCCCGCATGGCATTGGCCATCGATGCAGCAGCGCCCCGGCCGTCTTCCGGGGGAAGCGTCATGTGATAGGCATCGCCGCTCATGCCGAAGCCGATGACTTCCGCATGGATGTGAGCGCCCCGGCGCCGA
>JBILEG010000142.1:0-7971 GCA_044352225.1 Pseudomonadales bacterium
CCCGACTGCTGTCGCGGGCATGGCCCGCTCCTACAGCCGGTGCCGTAGGAGGGGGCCATGCCCCCGACGGGCCGACTCAGGGCCCCAGCAACAGCGCGCCTCGCGCGGGGCGCACGGCCAGAAAGAGGGGAAGGCGTTCACCGCGCCGCGCGAAATGCATCGCCGCCGCCTGTTCCAGCACCGGAACGCCCTCAGCCCGGGTGACGGCAACAAGGCACCCTCCGAAACCACCACCGGTCATGCGCGCGCCGCCCTCGCCGGCGAGAGCGGCATTCAGCACATCGGCCAGCGCATCCACCGGCGGCACGCTCACCTCGAAATCGTCCCGCAACGAGGCATGAGAGGCGCGCAGGCACTCGCCCAGCACCCGCAGGTTTCCCTCGCGCAGCGCCTGCACTGCCGCAAGCGTGCGCGCGTTCTCGCCGAGCACATGGCGTGCACGGCGCAGCAGCACGGGATCAAGGCCGGCTGATCCCTGCTCGAATGCGCCGGCATCGATATCCCGCAGGCTCGCCACGCCGCAATGGCGCGCGGCAGCCTCGCACTGTTGTCGGCGCAAGTTGTACTCGCTGTCCACCAACCCGCGTTTCACACCGGAGTGCAGCACGACGATGCGCAGATCCGGATCGAGGGGCACGGGCTCCACCGCGAGTGAGCGGCAATCGATCAGCAGCGCGGCACCGTCCTGGCCGGCTGCAGACACGAGCTGGTCCATGATCCCGCACTGACACCCCACGTAGTGGTGCTCGGACCACTGGGCCTGCCGCGCGAGCGCAACCGCGCCAGGCTGCGGTCCGACACCGGCGAGGCGGGAGAGCCCGAGCGCCATCGCCACACCGAGCGAGGCTGACGAAGAAAGCCCCGCGCCCTGCGGCAGGTTGCCGACGACGGCGATATCGGCGCCGGGATTCTCCGCGCCGGCTGCAGCGCGCGCCGCGAGAATACCGCGCAGATGATTCGACCAGTGCCCCGTCCCGGCTCTCGCCACGACCGCGTCCAGCCGCAGCGTCTCGACGTCTGCGGACACGTCCGGTGCGACACACCGCACCAGAGCATCACCACGCGGGGCGAGCGCTACCACCGTGCCCAGCGGCAGCGCGGCCGGCAGTACGAAGCCCTCGTTGTAGTCGGTGTGCTCGCCGATCAGGTTCACGCGCCCGGGCGCAAAACAGAGCAGCGCAGGCGCACGACCAAAGGTCGTGCGGAAGGCCTCGTCCGCGCGCTGCGCGAGCGCATCGTTCCGGTTCATGCGGGCAGCGCCTCGCGCAGGCGGGCGGCGGCCTGTTCGGGCGTCAGGTCGCGCTGCGACTCGGCGAGCATCTCGTAGCCGACCATGAACTTGCGCACATTGGCCGAGCGCAGCAGCGGCGGATAGAAATGCGCGTGCAACTGCCAATGCGGATGCGTGCCGGGGAGATGGGGCGCACCGTGCCAGCCCATCGAGTAGGGAAACGGACAGGAGAAGAGCGCGTCATAGCGCGAGGCGAGTCCGCCGAGCGCGCGGGCAAGGTCCTCGCGCACGGCATCGTCCATGTCTTCGAGCCGTGCGATCGGCAGGCGCGGCAGCAGCAGCGTCTCGAAGGGCCATGCGGCCCACCAGGGCACCAGCACCAGCCAGTGCGCGTTGGAGAGCACCTCGCGCGGGCCGCCGGCCTCGCGCGCGGCCACGTCCAGCAGCAGCGTGCGGCCGTGCATATCGAGGTACTCGCGCTGGTGCCGGTCTTCCAGTACGGCCTCGACGGGCAGGTGGGCGCTCGCCCACACCTGTCCGTGCGGGTGCGGATTCGAGCAGCCCATCTGCTCGCCCTTGTTCTCGAAGACCTGCACCCAGGCGTGATCCTGCCCCAACATTGCGCTCTGTTCGCACCAGCAGTCGATCACCGCGCGGCGTTCCGCATGCAAGAGTTCGGGCAGCGTGCGCGAGTGATGCGGCGAATAGCAGATCACGCGGCAGCGCCCATGCACCGGCTGCGCGCGGAGCAGCGGATCATCCAGCAGTTCGCCAAGGGGCGCGGGCGGCAAGGCGGGGAAGTCGTTGTCGAAGACGTGCACACCACGGTAGTGCGGGTTCACCTCCCCACCGACGCGCGCATTGCCGGGGCAGAGGTAGCAGGCGGGATCATGCGCCGGCGCTGCGAGTTCAGGAACGGCGGCAGTGTGCCCCTGCCACGGCCGTAGCGCGCGCTGCGGCGACACCAGCACCCAGCGCCCGGTGAGCGCGTTGCGGCGGCGGTGAGCGCCCTCGGGCCCTGCCGTACTCACGCCGGTGCCACGTCTCTCAGACCCATCCACTGCGCGCGTCTGCCGAGGACGAAGCGGTTGCAGGCGAGCGCGGCGAGCACGGAACTGGCGAGCACGATCACCATGAAATCGATGTAGTGCATACCGATCAGGCCAGACGGATGCCACAGGAAGGTGTAGCCCGCATAGAGCGCGAAGCCCCAGCACACGCCGGTGATCGCCGCCGCGGAGCCCACGCCGCGAAAGAGCAGGCCCACCACGAAGGCAGAGAGGACGGGCATGGAGAGCAGCCCGTTAAGCTGCTGCAGCAGGTTGATGATGCTGTCGGCGCTCTGGTAGACCGGCACCACCGCGATCGCGAGCAGCGTAACCACCACCGAGACCACCGCAGCGAGGCGCCAGTGATCCCCGACTTTCCCGATGAACTGATCGTGGAAGTCGACGGAATAGAGCGCGACCGTGCTGTTCAGCACCGCGCTGAAGGTGGTGATCACGGCAGCCGCCACCATCGCTGCGAAGGCGCCCGCCATCCAGCCGGGCAGCACCTCGCCTACGAGCCTGCCGTACGCGGCATCACCGATGTCGCCGAAGAGCTTGTAGGCCACCACGCCGGGAATCACGACGATGGGCGGCACGATCAGGATGCGCACCAGCGCCGCTGCGATCACGCCCTTTTGCGCCTCGCGCACGCTGGGTGCGGCCATCGCCTTCTGCGTGATGTTCTGGTTGGTGGACCAGTAGTAGATCTGGATGAACAGCATGCCGGTGAAGAGCGTGTGGAACGGTATGGGCGAATCAGGTCCGCCGATCATCGTGAGCCGCTCGACCGGCACGCCGCTCACGATGTCGAAATCCACCGCGGCGAGCGCCAGCACCACGATCAGCATCGCCAGCCCCAGCACGCCCACGCCCGAGAAGGTGTCCATCACCGCCACGGCTCGCAGACCACCGAAGATGCTGTATGCCGCACCCACCACCGCAAGCAACACGGCAAAACCCATGAGCGGAAGCGTGGTGCCGAAGAGCGACTGCAGGAAAAGGCCCCCGCTGTAGAGCGCGGCGGGCAGGTAGATCAGCACATTGCCCAGCAGGAAGAGGCCCGAGATCAGGGTGCGGATGCCGCGCCCGCCGTAGCGGCGCTCGAGGAGCTCGGTCACCGTGGTGCAGTTGTTCCGGTAGTATACGGGCACGAACACGAAGGCCAGGATCAGCAGCCCGGCGAAGCCCGCGATCTCCCACCACGCGAGCAGCAGCATCTGGTTGCCGTTCATGCCGACCAGCTGGTCGGTGGAGAGATTGGTGAGCGTGATGGAGCCGGCCACGAAGAACCAGCTGAGCCCGCCGCCCGCAAGGAAAACGTCCTTGCCGCTGCCGTCGTGCCGGACATGCGCGCCGCGCACATGGATCCACGTCGCCAAGGCCACCAGCGCGGTGAGCACCACGCAGACCAGGATCTGCAGCACGCTGCCGGCCGGCAAGCCCGTATCCATCGTCACCTCCGTTCGCGCCGTACTATAGGTTCAAAGGAGATCCGGTGACAAAGCTGCCACCTTTCGTGCATCTGCGCGGCGCCCGCACCTCCGTGCTGATCGATCTGCGGGCCGGACTTCCTGTGCTTGCGTGGTTCGGCGCCGCCCTCCACCCGCGCGAGGACCTTGCATCGCTCTGCGCCAGCGCCGCCCGCGGCCGACACGAATCGCAGCCCGACGTGCCGGTGCCGCCGACGGTGTTTCCGCTCGGCGGGCGCGGCCACTCCGGCACGTCTGCGCTGCTGCTCGTGCGTGGCGATCGCGCGCTTGCTCCGGCGCCAGCGTGCGTCGGCGTGGACGCACGTGCGAACGCGGCCGACATCCGGCTCGCCGATCCGGAGGCAGGCATCGAGATCCTGCTGCACTGGCGGCTCGACGAGAGCGGCCTGATGGCGGCATCGACATCGTTGCGCAACACCGGCACCACGCCCTTCGCGGTATCGCACCTCGCATCGCTCGCGCTTCCGCTGCCGCCGCACCTCACGCAGGTCACGCGCTACAGCGGGCGCTGGGCCGCCGAGATGCGCGAGCAGGTGCTGGAGATGCCGCGCGGCACGCTGGGTGCACGGTCCTTCGGCGGGCGGCCGGGTTTCGGCGGCGGACAGTGGCTGCGCGTGGAAGAGCCCCACGCCACCGAAACACAAGGACGGGTGCTGGGCGCGCATCTCGCGTGGAGCGGGGATCACGAACTCCTGCTCGAGCGCGACAACGAGGGCAACACCCTGCTGATGCTCTCGGCGCGCTTGGACGCCGGCGAACTGCAGCTCGCACCGGGCGAATCCTTCCGCAGCCCCGAGGCTCTGGTGGCGCTCTCGGGTGAGGGACGCGCGGGCGTGCGGCAGGCTTTCCACGCCTGCATCCGGCAATCGGTAGTGCCCTCGACCGCGCGCACGACGCCGCGGAAAGTGCACCTCAACACCTGGGAGGCCGTGGGCTTCAGGATGTCAGCGGACGCACTCGGTGCTCTGGTGAGGGATGCTGCGGCACTCGGCGTGGAGCGCTTCGTGCTGGACGACGGCTGGTTCCTCGGGCGCCGCGACGACACGACGAGTCTGGGCGACTGGGTTCCGGATCCCGTGCTGTTCCCTGAAGGCCTGCAGCCGCTGATACGCGAAGTGCAGGCCGCGGGCATGGATTTCGGACTATGGGTGGAACCCGAAATGGTGAGCCCGCAGAGCGAACTCCTGCGCGCGCATCCGGACTGGTGCCTGCATCTGCCCGGCCATGCGCAGCCCACGCAACGCCATCAGCTGGTGCTGGATCTGACGCGGCCCGAGGTGGGCGAGCACCTCTTCGGGCGGCTCGATACCCTGCTGGGCGAGAACGACATCGCCTATCTCAAGTGGGACCACAACCGCGAGCTCTTCCCCCGTGCCGGCAAAGGCCACGCGCAGGTGCTCGCGCTTTACGCCCTGCTCGAACGGCTGCGCGCGGCACACCCCGACGTGGAGATCGAGAGCTGCGCGAGCGGCGGCGCGCGTGTCGACGCGGGCATCCTGCGACACACCGCACGCGTGTGGGCCAGCGACAACAACGACCCGATCGAGCGCCTGCGCATCAACCGCGGGTGGTTCCAGTTCCTGCCGGGCAGCGTGACCGGCAACCACGTGGGCCCGAGCCCGAACCCTGTGACAGGGCGCCGCACGGAGATGGATTTCCGGGCGAAAGTCGCAATGTTCGGCCACATGGGTGTGGAGGCGGATCCTTCCCGCATGACGGCAGAAGAGCGCGCGACCCTGGCCGCACACATCGCGCTCTACAAAGAGTGGCGCGATGTGCTGCACGCGGGGCAGCTCTTCGCGGTGGAGACCGGATCGCCCTCCCTGCACGGCTGGTTCGCATGGGATGGCGCGCGCGGACTTGCGCTTCTTGCGCAGACGGCGATGGCCGATGACTACGACGTGCCGCCGCTGCGGCTGCCCGCGCTTGATCCCGAGGGCCGCTATCGCCTGCATCTGCCCGAGCCCTGGCCGCACAAGGCAGCGCGCTACCTGGCACACGCAGAGCAGTGGCGCGAGGGCATCGACCTTGGCGGGCGCGTGATCACCGAGCGCGGCCTCGCCCTGCCGCTCGCGCACCCCGAAACAGCGTGGCTGATCGCCGTGGAGACCCTGTGATGAACACACCCATGCGACTCGGCGTCTGCTGGTACCCGGAGCAGTGGCCCGAAGACTGGTGGGAGGAGGACGCACGCCACATGGCGGAGATCGGCATCAGCCGCGTGCGCATCGGCGAGTTCGCGTGGAGCCGGATCGATCGTGTCCTGACGGTTCTGCAGAGCCACGGGCTCGGTGTGGTGCTGGGCACGCCCACGGCAACGCCACCGAAGTGGCTGGTGGATGCACTGCCCGACATGCTGGCGCTGGACGAAGCCGGCAAGCCGCGGCGCTTCGGATCGCGGCGCCATTACTGTTTTTCGCACGCGGGCTACCGCGCCGAATCGCGACGCATCACCCGTGCGCTGGCAGAGCGTTACGGACAGCATCCCGCGGTGGTCGCCTGGCAAACCGACAACGAGTATGGCTGCCACGACACCGTGCTGAGCTATTCGCCGTCTGCGGCCGCGGCCTTTCGCCGCTGGCTTGCAGAGCGCCACGGCAGCATCGACGCGCTGAACAGCGCCTGGGGCAACGTGTTCTGGAGCATGGAGTACCGCTCCTTCAACGAGATCGAGCTGCCCAATCTCTGCGTCACCGAACCCAACCCCGCGCATGTGCTCGATTTCCGGCGCTTTGCCTCGGAGCAGGTGCGCAGCTTCAACCGCGAGCAGGCGGAGATCCTGCGCGCGCACTCGCCGGGCCGTGACATCACGCACAACTTCATGGGCTTCTTCACCGCCTTCGATCACCACGCGCTGGGGGCGGATCTCGATGTCTCGACCTGGGACAGTTACCCGCTCGGTTTCCTCGAGCAGTTCTGGTTCACGGAAGAAGAGAAACTGCGCTACGCGCGGCAGGGACACCCCGATATCGCCGCCTTCCACCACGATCTCTACCGCGGTTGCTCGAAGGGGCGCTGGTGGGTGATGGAACAGCAACCCGGGCCGGTGAACTGGGCCCGCTACAACCCCTCGCCGCTGCCGGGGATGGTGCGGCTGTGGACGCTGGAAGCGCTTGCGCACGGCGCCGAAGTGCTGAGCTATTTCCGCTGGCGCCAGGCACCCTTCGCGCAGGAGCAGATGCACGCCGGGTTGTTGCGGCCCGACCGCAGCGAAGACATCGGCGCGCACGAGGCACGGCAGGCCGCGCGTGATATCGCGCTGATCGGCCCTGCGGGGGAGCCGCCGCGCAGCGTGGCGCTGGTGTTCTCGTATGAGAGCTGCTGGGTGACGGACACGCAGCCGCAGGGTCAGGGTTTCAGTGCGCTCAGGCTCGCATTCGAGTGCTATTCGGCCTTGCGTGCGCTCGGGCTTGATATCGACATCGTTGCCCCGGGCGCAGAGCTGTCGGGCTATCGCATGGTGGTGGTGCCGTGCCTGCCGATCATCCCCGCAGGTTTCGCCTCGCGCCTCGCATCCTTCGAAGGCCCGGTGCTGGTGGGTCCGCGCAGCGGCAGCAAGACAGCGTCGTTCTCGATCCCGGCAGGGCTGGCACCCGGAGAACTGCGGGGCTTGCTGGGCATCCGCGTGCTGCGCGTGGAATCGCTGCGGCCCGGGCTTGAGGCAGGCGGCGCGGATGTCAGCGTGGAGCGGTGGCTGGAGCATGTGGAGGGCGAGGCCATCGTGGAGGAACGTCTGGAAGACGGGCATGCGGTGGTATTGCGCAACGGCAGCAGTCGCTACCTCGCAGGGTGGCCCGATGCGCGGCTCGCGCGACGCGTGCTGTTGCGGATGGCGGGGGAAGCAGGGTTGGCCACGCAGGAACTGCCGGAGGGGATCCGGCTGCGGCGCACAGGCCGTCTGTGCTTTGCCTTCAACTATGCGAACGGGCCACAGACACTGCCACCAGCACCAGCGCGCGACTTCCTGATCGGCGGGGCGGAACTGCCACCCGCAGGCGTGGCGGTGTGGCGCGCCAACCCGTAGGAGGGGGCCATGCCCCCGACCGGGCTGCGGCAAAACCGCTGTCGCGGGCATGGCCCGCTCCTACACTCGGTGCTGCGGAAATGCGCCATGCCACGACACCCGACTGCTGTCGCGGGCATGGCCCGCTCCTACACGCGGTGCCGTAGGTGGGGGCCATGCCCCCGACTCCGCCCGTAG
>JBILEG010000143.1:0-7933 GCA_044352225.1 Pseudomonadales bacterium
CGTGTACCACGCTCTGTGCCACCCTTGCGTAGAGCAGCATGGCCGCTTGGCCGTCCGTGACGCCTGTTTGCCCTGTCGCGATCGCATACAGGAGCACAGCCATGTACAGCGGGATGCTCTCGTAGCCGTTGGCGTGAACCCTGGAGAGGCGTTGGCCGAAGCCGGGCAGATCAGCGCCATCGGGACGGAAACTGTTGGCAGCCTTGCCGAGAACGAGTGTGTGGTAGAGGCGCAGGCTGGCCAGCATGAGCAGGCTGAGGATGTACCAGGCGGCGAGTCCGAGGATGGCGAGAGCACTTGCCGATTGCATGCGGGTTCCTCCGGTGGTGTCGTGTGTCAGGGCCAGATCGCAGTGTTCAGCGCCGGCTCGGGGCAGGCAGCAGCCCGGCGCCCGATCCCGAGGGCGAGGCCGGCAAGCAGGGCGTTGCGCAGTTCACGCGGATCGATGATCTCGTCATAGGCAAGTGTGTCACCGGCGCTCCACGCGCCCTCGGCCTGGCGCTCGGCCATCTGCTCCCGCCCCGCCTGATCGTATCCCGCCACGCCTGCGCCCGAAGCAGGCAAGCCGCCCAGCGATATGCCGGGAAACGCCAGCGTCAGCGTTTGCCCGTCGAAGGGATTCATCCCCATCACGGAACTGCCGAAGCCGTAGGCCTTGCGCAGCGTGACGTGGAACTTCGGCACGCGAAGGCGCGACTGCGCCATGTAGAGCCGTGCCGCGGCACGCAGCGTGCCGGCGCGCTCCGCCTTGCTGCCCGAGAGCACGCCGGGGTTGTCGGCGAGGAAAATCACCGGCAGGTGGAAGGCATCCGCGATCTGCAGGAAGCGGGCGGCCTTGTCTGCGGCATCGCGGTCGATGGCGCCTGCGAGTACGGTGGGTTGGTTCGCGACGACGGCAACACTCTCGCCACCGAGGCGGCCGAGGGCCGTGAGGAGTGAGCGCCCGAAAAGAGGCTGGATTTCAAGGTGTTCGCCGTCATCCAGCAGTTCGCGTACGACGCTGCGCATGTCGTAGGGGCGCTGAGCGTCACGGGGAACCAGGTGGAGCAGGGCGTCCAGCCGACGTTCTTCTGCCTCGCCGTTGTGCGAAGACGGCGGCCATGACCACGCGCTGGAGGGCAGCAATGCAAGATAGCGTCGCACGAGCACGAAGGCCTCGGCTTCATCGGTGACGACGTTGTGTGCCACGCCGCTGGTGCTCACGTGCATTCGGGCTCCGCCCAGGTCCTCTTTGCTCACCGTCTCACCGGTGGCTGCCGCGACCAGCGCCGGGCCCGCGGCGAAGAGCGTGGATTTCTCCAGCATGATCACGAAATCGGAGAGCAGCGCGGTGACAGCGCCATGCCCTGCGGAAGAGCCGGTCACGACGGCCACCGTAGGCACCTGCCCCGAGAGCGCCGCCATCTCCTGCATGTCGTTAGGCGCGTAGGGATAGCGCTGCAGGGCGTTTGATGCGCGCTCACCGGCACCATCCAGAAGCATGACCAGCGGCGCGCGCTCCTGACGAGCAAGCTGTGCGAGGCGCAGGCGCTTGGCGGCCGTTGCAAAACCGATGGAGCCGCCCTGGACGGTGAAATCCTCGGCCCCGACCAGCACCACACGTCCGTCGATACGCGCGACGCCGCCAACCAATGCATCAGCAGGCGCAGGCGGCAGGCCGGCATGGGGCAGGGCGCCGGCGAGGCTGCCGATCTCCTGGAAAGAACCCGGGTCGCAGAGTGCGGCGATCTGTTCCCTCGCATTCAGTCTGCCGTTCGCACGCAGCCGCGCGAGCCGATCCTCGCCGCCCATAGCCTGTGCAGTGCTGCGCCGGGCTCCCAGTTCCCCGAGCAGCGACGCCCAGTCCGGCGGGATCTGCTCCCCGCTCATGCGCCGCCTGCGGCGCGGCGCTGCAGGTAGGCCGCCCGGATGTCTTTCTTCAGGATTTTCTGCATCACGTTGCGTGGCAGCGGCTCGGTAGTGAACTCGATGTACCGCGGGACCTTGAACGCCGCGAGGCGCTCCCCGAGCCAGGCGCGAACGGTTGCTGTATCAAGTCCGGAACCCGGCGCTGCGCGCACGACAAGCGCCACTTCCTCGCCCATCTGTTCGTCCGGAACGCCGAATGCCACGGTCTCGATGACGTCTGCCCTGTTCATCAGCGTGGATTCGATTTCCAGCGGATACACGTTCTCGCCGCCGCGGATCACCATGTCCTTGGCACGGTCCGACAGGAACAGGTACCCGTCCGCGTCGAGATAACCGATGTCGCCCGTGTTGAACCAGCCATCGCGGAACTCCTTGGCGTTGGCGTCCGGACGGTTCCAGTACCCCTGGATCAGCGTGATGCTTCGCAGCCAGATGTGGCCCGGCACGCCGGGTGGTACTTCCTCTCCCTCTTCGTCCAGAAAACGCAGGTCGATGATCGGCTGCACGAAACCCGAACTGCCCATCCGGTGACTGAAGGCCTGTCCGGTGAAGGAACTCCCCAATGCGTTCGTTTCCGTCATCCCCCAACCGGCGCCCGGGAAGGGGTTCTTTACGCGCTCGAACATGAGTTTCGCGAGTTTGCCCGGCGTTGCCGAGCCACCGGCCCCCAGGCTCATCAGGCTGGAGGTGTCGTAGCGCGCAAAATCCGGCGATTCGAGGAGCTCGAGGAGCATCGATGGAGCTCCCGTGAACATGGTGACGCGCTCGGCGGCGATGTATTCCAGCGCCTGTCCCACATCCCATTTGTACATCATCACGATCCGCCGTCCGGCGCGCAGGGCGAGCATGAAGACGGAGTACAGGCCGCTCACGTGGAACAGCGGGTAGGCCAGCATCACCGTGGGGGCGAAACCGGACTGCATCATGGCGCCGATCGCCTCGGGGTTGGCCATCGCCGCGGCTGTACCTGAACACTCGAAGCAGGCAACGGCCTGGCAGACGGATTGCTGTGTAGAGGCCGCACCCTTCGGCTTTCCCGTAGTGCCGGAGGTGTAGAGCATCATGGCCAGATCATCGGGCGCCAGCGGAACCTCGGGGGGCGCGGTGCCGGCGTGTGCAGCTACGAAATCCTCGAGAGACAGCGTGTGTGGCGGCAGTGAGCCGGGGGCGGGGCGCGCGACAATAGCCCTCGATCCACGTTCGTCCAGACGGGGTGCCAGATACTCCAGACGTTGCTGGTCACAGAACACCAGCCGCGCACCCGCATCGTCCAGCGCGAACTCCAGCTCTTCCGTGCGCCCCCAACTGTTCAGTGGCACCGCAACCGCGCCGGCACCGGTGATGCCGATGAAGGCGGCCATCCACTCCGGGTAGTTGCGCATCGCGATGGCGACGCGATCGCCTTTGGCAATGCCGGCATCGCGAAGGAGAGCGTTGGATATGGCATCCGCGAGCGCGAAAAGCCGCGTGAAACTCCAGCGTTCCCCCTCGTAAACGAGGAATTCGCGGTCTCCGTGAGCGCGGGCCGGAGCGAAGAGCTCCCGAAGGTTCGCAGGGGCCTTCAGGAAACCACGGTAATTCCTCCCATCACGGGCGATGGGAGCGATTTCCCAGGGAGTGCCCGGCGCCGTGATCTGGCGATAGGCGTCGTCGAAACGTTGTTTGATGGGGTCCACGCGGATCTCCGTGCCTGAGAGGGTAGGCGCGGATTATAGAAGGACGCAACGCCGGTGCGATGCCGGCGTTGCGTGACAGCTCGTCAATGCGGGATCAGAGCCGCTTGGTCAGCTGCAGACCGTAGGTGCGGGGCGTAGTGATGATGCCTTTCACGGCGCCGCCACTGTTGTCCTGCAGCAGCACCAGCCCGTCGTCGTCCAGCAGGTTGTTGCCGAAGAGCGCGACGCTCCACCCCGAGCTTTCGTTCACCAGCCCGACGCGTCCGCCGACCAGCGTCAACGAATCAGCGTAGAAGTAGTTCTCGAGAGAGGTGGAGGACTCGTCCCGGTAGTTGACGGACCCATACACCTGCAGATCCCAGTCGCCTCCGACTGGCGCGTAGTACTCGCCCCAGACAGTGAAGGTGTTCTCCGGTGCGCGCTGCATGGAGTCGTCTCCGCTGGGCTGGTCGTCCAGCAGGAAGGTGCAGGGGTTTGCCGCGTTGAAGACTTCGCCTGCCTGCTCCCGGATCTTCTTCTGGTAGCCGCCACAGGTGAGCGGTACCGAGTCGTCGTAGTAGGCGTCAAGGTAGGCATAGGAGGCGCCCAGGGTGACCGACTCGCTTGCTCTCCAGCTGCCATCGAGTTCGAGGCCTTGGGTTATGGCGCCCGCGGCATTGATGACGGTGGCCGCGCCCTGAGGCGTGATCGTCGAGACCTGGAGTTCGTCGAACTCGGTGCGGAACACCGCGACGTTCAGTTGAGCGGCACCGTCCAGCAGCGTGAACTTGCCACCGAGTTCGAAGGCAAGAGCCTCTTCGCTCTCGAAGCTGTCTGTTGCCCTGCTGTAGGTGTTGATGTTCGAGCTGTTGAAGCCGCCGGCTTTGAAGCCGGAGGCGACCGTCAGATAGAACATCGCGCTGTCGCTCATGAAGTACTGGAGCTTGGCTGACGGAATGAACTGGTCCTTCGAGATCTCGTCTTCGGCGAGTGGCGTGCCACCGGGTGCCGCGATGAGCAGTGGGAGATCTTTAACCTGCAAGCCGCCACCGATCGGCGCGGCGATGGTGCCGCCGTAGATCACGCCGAGCAGGCTCGCCGGCACGTTCAGCGTGGGGTCTGCTGCCTTCGCGGTGGCGGCGATCTGGGCGCCGGTGGGGAACGCGCCCCAGGGCAGGCCATCGCCGTTCACGTAAAACGTGCCCTTCGCCATTTTCACTTCGTTTGTTTCATCGGTGTAACGCACACCGAGGATCAGTTGCCACTGCTCATTGAACTCGTAGGTGCCCTCGAAGTAGGCCGACCACGTGTCGATGTTCTGCTCGAGGTTGCTGGTCTTCCCGTCCGGTGAGCCGGCGGGCGTGAACAGACGGAAGCTCTCCTGCGTGCCGTTCGCGAAGCCTTGGGCTACTTTCGCCTGAGTGCCTGCGCCAAAGAGCGAGTTCAGGAAGCCGAGCGAGGGGGTGCTGGCCAGGTTGTTCACGAAATTCGGCAGAACCGAACCGCCCAGGTTGAGTGCCGCGTACTGGCCATCGCGCGGGAGAGTGCGCATCTCGTAGCGGTCGGCGAACACGCCGGCGATGAAGCGGAACTTCTGGTCACCGGGGGATTCCAGACGGAGCTCCTGGCTCGTGTACTCGGTACGCTCGGTGAGGCCGTTGATGGTGAGCGAATCCACGGGGCTTGCGGTGATGTAATCGCGCGATCGGGCATCATATTCGTTGTAACCGGTGATGGACTTCAGCGAGTAGCCGCTGTCCATGTCCCAGTTGACGTGAAGAGCGAAGACGTCCGAGACGAAGTAGCCACCCAGGCTGTCAGGGATGTTCTGCGCGCCGACGCCACCTGCCTGCTGCTTGTCGTCTTTCTTGAGGTCTATGCCGGGGTAGTTGGCCCAAACGCCGAAGGGATCCGCGACCAGCTGATCGTAGATACCGTTATTGCGGTGGTTCATGTGGTCGTACTTGCCAAAGACGGTCACCGAGTCGCTGGCGTTCCAGGCAAGCGACGCGCGGAAGGCTTCTGTGTCTTGCCCGCCACCGTCTGGGCCTTCACTGTTCTCGAGATATGCACCGCGGTGGGACGCCATCGCGGCGACACGGCCAGACAGCGTGGAGGTGAGGGGGCCTGACAGATATCCCTCGTACTTGTAGGAATCGATGTTGCCGTTCTCTGCCAGAACGCGCGCCTCGACCTCCTCGGTGGGGCGTGCGGTATGCATGCTGATCGCACCGGCGATGGTGTTGCGGCCATAGAGGGTGCCTTGCGGGCCGCGCAGCACCTCGATGCGGTCCATGTCGAAGAGCGGGTTCCGGGAGAGTCGGCTGCGGCCGAAGTAGACCTCGTCGATGTAGATGCCGACAGAGCTCTCAACCGTATCAAGGCCGGGACTGCCAAGCCCGCGGATGGCAACGGAGGACACGCGTCCACCGTCCTGGATGAAGAGGCTGGGCGTCTGGTTGGCCAGGCCCTCGAGTGTGGCGATACCTTTCTTCTCAAGCAGCGCTGCGGTGTCCACGGTCATGGAGATCGGGACGTCCTGCATCTGCTGTTCCCGCTTCTGCGCGGTCACGATGATCTCTTCGAGGGCGAGCTTGTCCTGGGCGATGGCTCCGGCCGTGGCGACGGCAAGAACCAGAGGGGCAAGGCGGAAGCGGGCAAGGGACACGGACTGCGTGTTGCGCATGGCTACTCTCCTGGCGTTTTGGCTTATCGTCTTATGGCCTTGTGACCCAAGGCGCACTGATCCTAGCAGGCCCTTTGCGCGGGCCGCAATCGATCACCGGATGCTATTCAGGATGACGGTGGCGCAGGAAGCGCTTGCGAGCGTCCTCGGCGAGAAGCAGGGCGAGCGCGCAGGGAACGACAGCCCACAATCCCGCCGGAGGCACGGGAGCCGTCGCGAAAAGGGCGTTTCCCTGCGGTGTCCATACGATCAGCAGCAGACACAGCATCTCGAACAGCACTCCCGCCAGGAGCAGTCGGGAGACGCGCGGGCCGCCTCTGGCCAGGGCGGGCATTCTCTCGCTTCGGCACATCCAGACATTCACTATCTGCATCAGGACGATCGCCGAGAAGCAGGCGCTGGTCGCTTGGCGGTACAACAGGGATTCCGGCCCCAGTGCCTCGCCGTGCACCCAGCCGCCGGCCAGCATTACCGCGAAATAGGCGCTCATGGCTGCTGTTGCCTCGAATGCCCCAAGCCAGAGGAATGCCCTCACGAGCAGTCCGCGATCGATCAGACCGCTGTTCCGCGGTCGCGGTTTGCGTTGCATCACATCCGGCGCGGGTGGCTCCGAGCCCAGGGCAAGTGCCGGGAGCATGTCCGTGCCGAGGTCAACCGCGAGGATCTGCAGAATCGTGAGCGGCAGCGGAATGCCGGCCAGCACGCTTGCGAGATAGGGAACGGCTTCCGGAACGTTCGAACTCAGAATGTAGACGAGGAACTTCCGGATGTTGTCGAAGACTGCGCGCCCCTCTTCGATGGCGGCGACAATCGAGGCGAAGTTGTCGTCCAGCAGCACCATATCTGCCGCCGCCTTTGCCACATCGGTGCCGCTACGCCCCATCGCGATTCCGATATGTGCTTCTCTCAGCGCGGGCGCGTCATTCACGCCGTCCCCCGTGACGGCCACGACATCGCCCCTGCGTTTGAAGGCGGAAACGATGCGGCGCTTTTGCTCTGCGCTGATGCGGGCGAACACGAGTTCGGGCGCGTCCAGTGCCAGATGCAGTTCCGCCTCCGGCATCATCGCGAGCCGGGTGCCATCGATCACGCGCCCCTCGCTCCCGGCGTTGAACAGCCCGGCCTGCGATGCCACGGCCTGCGCCGTCCGTGGATGGTCGCCGGTGACCATCACGACCCGGACTCCGGCGCGCTTGCATGCGAGTACGGCAGCAGGCACTTCCTTCCTCAGGGGGTCCTCGAGCGCGACGAGTCCGCACAACAACATGTCGGTTTCGTCATGTTCGCTGATGCGGCGACTGCCGATCTCGCGCCGCGCGAGCGCAAGCACTCGATGCCCCTGATGCGCCAGCGCAGCCTCTGCCAGGGTCACATGCTCCCGTCCCTGCGCGTCGAGCGCGACCTCCGCTCCGCTCTGGCTAAGGCGCGAACAACGGGGAAGCACGGCCTCCAGCGCCCCTTTGGAAAGAATCACGAAGCCATCGCCTGAGGCGTGGAGGGTCGACATGCGCCGTCGGTCGGAGTCGAAGGGCAACTCGTCGACGCGCTGCCAGCCGCTGTCCATCTTGCGGTGTGCGTCAGCCCACTCGGCGAGTGCAAGTTCGAGCGGGTCGCCGTGCAATTCACCGGCCTTCCCAGAGCCGCTTCCCACCAGCGAATGGCAGTGGGCTGCGATCGTGAGCAA
>JBILEG010000566.1:0-7933 GCA_044352225.1 Pseudomonadales bacterium
CCCGTCGTAGCGTGTGTGATCCGTCAGGTCATGCATCCGGTTGAAGCAGCGCAAGAACGTTGACTTCCCGCACCCCGAAGGGCCGATGAGCGCCGTCACACGACTGTCGTGAACAGGCATGGTGACGGACTTGAGCGCCTGCACAGCGCCATAGAAAAAACTGAGGTTCCGTGCCTCCGCCTTCAGGACGTGTCCTGCGGGCATATCGCGCCGCGCCGCCACGTCCATGGAAAAGCTGTGATCGGTCTGATCTACCATTTGATCCGTTTCCTGAAACGAATGCGCAGCCAGATCGCTGCGCCGTTCATGAGCAAGGTCATTGCGACCAGAACCATGCCCGCCGCGGCCGCATTCACCTGGAAGGGCGCTTGAGGGCGCGACAGCCAGTTGAACATCTGGATGGGCATCACGGTGAAGGGGGACTCCAGCCACTCGAAACTCAGGAACGGGAAGTGATCAACGATGGGGGCGGGCGGCAGGAAGGCGATGAATGTCAGGGCGCCGATGGTGATGATGGGCGCTGTTTCGCCGATGGCACGCGCAAGACCGATGATCACGCCCGTGAGAATGCCGCCGGTGGAGTAGGGAAGGATGTGGTCACGCACCAGCTGCCAGCGCGTGGCCCCAAGAGCGTAGGCACCCTCGCGGATAGCCCCGGGGATCGAGCGGATGGCTTCCCGCGTCGAGACGATGATGACCGGAAGAATCATCAGCGCCAGCGTCAGTCCCGCAGACAGGATGCTCTGCCCGAAGTCGAGGGCGTAGACGAAGAGCCCTAGCGCCAGCAGTCCGTAGATGATGGAGGGCACTCCGGCCAGATTCGTTACATTGATCTCGATGATTTCAGTGATCCAGTTGCGGCGCGCATATTCCTCAAGGTAGACACCTGCCGCGACGCCTAGAGGTATCGCGGTCACGGCCGTGATCAGCATCACGAGGCTCGATCCCACCATCGCGCTCAGGATTCCCGCGCGCTCGGCGCGTCGGGACGGGAAGTTCTGGAAGAAATCCCAAGACAGTCTCTCGGCCCCGTCATGGATGAGACCGGCGAGAAGGACCGCGAGCGTCAGGATTCCGACCATCATCGCCATCATCCCCACGATGGCGAAAACACGGTCGTACCTGCGACCGAGCGTGACCAGCCGGCGGATCACCTGCGGATCGTTGCTCATGCTAGTAGGCCTCACGGAAACGCTTGCGCGCCAGGTGGCCCAGCACGTTGAAGAACAGGGTCATGAGAACAAGCACCAGGCCTACCGCGAAAATACTCTGGTATTCGAGCGAGCCATGCGGGAGGTCACCGAGCGCCACCTGGACGATGAATGCCGTGATCGTGGCGCCCGGTTCGCGCGGATCCCACGTGAAGTTGGGTTGCTGGCCCGCCGCGACGGCGACGACCATCGTCTCGCCAAAAGCCCGAGAGATGCCGAGGATGTAGGCCGCGACGATTCCCGATGTTGCGGCGGGTACCACCACGCGCAGAGCCGTCTGCATACGCGTTGCGCCCATCGCGTAGGAGCCTTCACGCATGCTGGCGGGAACTGACCGCATCGCATCCTCTGCCACGGAACTGACGTACGGGATGATCATCACGCCGATCACGAGTCCGGGGCCGAGCATGTTGAAGCCGGGGAGGTCGGGCATGAACCACTGAAGAGCAGGCGTAACCATCAGGAGCGCAAAGTAGCCGTACACAACCGTTGGAATGCCGGCGAGGAGTTCCAGCGTGGGCTTCACGATCTCGCGCACGCGCGGGGTAGCAAACTCACTGAGGTAGATGGCGGTGATGGTTCCCACCGGCACGGCTAGCATCAACGCAACGGTGGTGGTGACCAGAGTGCCGGCAAGGAGCGGCAGGACGCCGTAGTGCTTGTCAGCAAACATGATCGTCCACTGGGTATCCGTGAGGAACTCGACCAAGGAGACATGTTTGAAAAACTCGCTCGACTCGTAAACGAGGATCGCGACGATAGCGACGGTAACAGCGACCGCGCTGAAGGCCGCGAGGAACAGGATCGCTTCGATGATGCGCTCACCGAAATGGCGACGCATGCTGTGCGCGAAACGGCTGCCCGGATCTATGGGCACGTTGGCTGAGCCAGCCGAAGTTGAGGTTTCGCTGATCATTTAGGAGGGCTTGTCGTGGGACACGAGGATTATGCCGTCAGACTGTGACGGAAAGAAGGCAGGGGCGATTTAAATCGCCCTTGCCTGTGCCGCGATTCTCAAAGCTTGCCTTCCCGCTCGAGCAGTTGCTCGATGGTCAGACCGATCTCCGGCGTTCCGCCGAATACCGTCCCAAGCTTGCCTCCCTGGAAGTTCTTGAGGATCGTCTCGTAGGCCTCGTCAGGCAGGCCGACGTAACCCACCTCGCTGGCGAGCGCTCCACCCTCTTTGAGGTAGAACTCGACGAACTCGCGTACCTCGGGTCTGCTCAATGCCTTTTCCTTCACGTAAATGAACAGCGGTCGCGAAAGCGGCTGGTAGGTTCCGTTGTTCACCGTTTCAACGGAGGGAAGTACTGGTGCGCCGCCCGTGGGCGGGACGATGGGGACGGCGCGAAGCTTGTCGGTGTTCTCCTCGAAGTAGGCCAACCCGAAGTAGCCAATGGCACCTTTGTCACGTGAGACGAACTGGACGGTGACGTTGTCGTCCTCGCTGGCCTGGTAGTCCCCGCGCGAGGCCTTGGCGCGCCCTACGACAGCCTCGGTGAAGTAGTCAAAGGTGCCGGAGTCAGCACCTGCACCCGCCAGTTTCAAGGGCTGCTCAGGAAAGCCCGGGCGGATCTGGCTCCAGCTCTTGACCTTGCCCTGGGCCGAGGGCTCCCACATTGTCTTGAGTTCCTGCACCGTCAACTGGTCCACAAAGGTGTTGGATGAACTGACGATCACGGTGAGAGCGTCATACGCCACGGGGATCTCGAAGTATTTGATGCCCGCCTGCGCGCAGAGGACCATCTCTTCCTTCAGGATCGGGCGCGACGCATTCGTTATGTCCGTTTCTCCCCGGCAGAAGCGCTTGAATCCGCCCCCGGTACCCGCGATCCCGACCGTCACGCGAGCGCCACCCACCTGGGATTGGTACTCCTCGGCTACAGCCTCTGTGATCGGAAACACGGTGCTGGAGCCGTCGATCTCGATAACACCTGCCGCGTGGGATGACGCAGCCGACAAGGCCCCGAACATCGCGATTCCAGCGGAAATGGCTTTGACAATGGATTTCATTTTTCAGTCTCCGGTTTGCGTGCAATGTTGGCGCGAGAATCAGAACTTCGCATTGAGATCGATCATGAGAGTCTGCACTTCGGCATCATCGGGCTTCAGACGGCTTGCCGCATCGGACTCGGTCAGGAACCACGACACGGTCAGGTTGAAATTCTTCAGGAAGTCATATTGGGCCTTCAGCTTGTGGCCGCTGGAACCCGTGTAACCCGAAGCGAAGTCGGAGTCGGTTAGCGTGCCCACAACGGCATTACGCTCGACGTCCCGGTAGGAGTAATCGAGTGCGATGCCCACGAGGTTGGTGCGGAGTCCCAGAAGCCACGCGGTATCCTCGCCCCCATCCTCGACACCCAGAAAGTCCCTGGACGCGTCGTTGACCACGTATTGGCCATAAAGGGACAGTGGCAGAGGAAGCCCGATCACATCGAGTTGGCCGAAACCTTCATAGAGCCGGAAGGCATCAGTGGTGTTGCCGTTTCCGCGAAGGCCGACGAGGACCTCGGGCGGGGAGGGGAGTTGCTGCTCCTCGTTACTGAAGTCATTGATGCTGGCACCTATAGTCAGGCGCATCGTGTCGACAGGGTCAAAGGCATAGGCCAGCTGCCCGGTATAGACCGCCAGATCGTTGTCCCACTCAACGCCATCACCGTCCACGTTGTCCTTGAGGATCATGTAGCTGGCGCTGGTGGTGAACGTGTTTGTGCCGGACTTCCGGACGTACTGCGCGGCAAAGCCCTCGGGATTGATGTCGTTGTCCCACGCCACATCGGCCATCGAGATCCAAGGCTGCTTCATCTTTCCAGCAAACAGCTTGAGCCCAGGAAAGGAAATCGGGTGGTAATCGATGTATCCGAGATCGAGCCAAACAGCCTTCTTGTCGAAGTAACTGTCCATGTCCTGGTTCGTGGAGCGGCGGTCAGAGCTGTTGCCGGTCGCAACCTGGATCCCGACTTCGACCTCCGGGTTCACCTGGGTAATGGCGGCCAAACGTGCACGAATACGCTGGCGGTCTTTATCGCGGCCCCCGTTCTTACGCTCGTCCTCGATATTGATGTTGTCGTTACGGACGCGCATGTCGCCCGTCAGTTTGGTGTTCGCAGCCCATCCGGCAAGTTGCTGGTAAGCCGTGAAGTCTTTCTTGTCGAGCTTTTCCTTGCTCGCGCGTTTGTCGGCGCGCTGTTCCCGGGCGAGGTCGCGCACCAGTTCAGCATGCTGGGCCTTCGAGATAGATCCATTGGCGAGCAGCATGTCGAGGAGTTTCGCATCAACACCTGCTTGGGCGATGCCAGTGCAGAGCGCAAGCGTCGCACCACCCAAAATCAAACTCCTGAAACCGTTCATGCTGCCTCCTGAGGCGTTCGCGTAAGGTAGGGACATTGTTTTTCACTTTCATGACATTAACGTGACAGTTAGATCGGAAAGTGATCAGTTATATGTCACATAGATGACAGAAGGACCGCCTCGCGTCCCGGTTGCGCGGCCATCACCATCGGGACCTTAATGCTTTGCATACTTCACTTAACATAATATACATTATGCGTATACATCAGGCGCGTGCCGGAAGCACCGCAGACTAGAGACAACCCTCAGTCAGCCACGTCAAACGCGATGGGCATCTCCTTGATGCCGTGAATGAAGTTTGAACGCAACCAGCGGACCTCTCCATCGTGCCGAGGGTTGCGGATGCGGCGCACCAGTTCCTCGAACACGATGCGCAGTTCAAGCCTGGCCAGATGGCTGCCAAGGCAGAAATGCTCGCCGATACCAAAAGCGCGGTGCTGGTTGCGAACATCCTCTCTGGCCGGGCGGCGGATGTCGAATACGTCGGGATTCTCGAACACAGCCTCGTCCCTGCTCGCGGCCTGATAGAACATCACCACTTTTTCGCCCGGTTCAAGGGCTTCGCCACCAACCGTCACCGGCTCGGTAACGGTACGACGGAAGTTGATGACCGCAGGATTGCAACGCAGGATCTCTTCGACCGCATCGGGAATCAGGGAAGGATCATCGCAAAGGGCCTGGTACTGCTCGGGGTGCTCCATCAGAAGGCGCATTCCCTGACTCGTCATGGTGCGCGTGGTCTCATTGCCAGCGACGATGAGGATCATCATGAAGCTTCGGAATTCATCTTCGGTAAGGTGTTCACCTTCGACGGTACCCCGCAGGAGTGCGCCCACAATATCGTCGCGCGGGCTCTCTCGGTGGAGAGCCATTACCTTGTCTGCGTACATGTACAGTTCGATGGCAGCCATCTGCCCATCCATCTCCGACGTCGTGAGATCAGGATCGTCGGCGCCGAGCATGGTGTTGGTCCACGCAAAAAACCTGTCACGGTCCGTCACCGGCACCCCCAGAATCTCGCAGATGGCTACCAGCGGCAGCACGCAAGCAACATCCGTCACGAACTCGCAACGTCCCTTGCTGGCTGCCGCTTCCACCGCCTCCCGCACAACGGCCCGAAAGCCAGCTTGGTAGCTGTCGACCTTCGCCGGCGTGAATGCGTTGCGAACAATACGTCGGAACTTGATGTGCTCCGGCGGGTCCATGTTCAGAATCATGGTGCGCAGGAGCGGTAGTTGCTCTTCGGGCGGATCATTGATGAACGCGCTGCCGAGCGCCGAGGAAAACTGGATCGGGCGCTTGGATATGAAATCTATATCCTCCTGCCTGAAGAATGCCCTGAACCCCTTGCCGCCCGTCATGGGCGCTTCTACATGTGTACTGCGGGCTTCGCGCAGCCGCCGGTAGAGATCGGCTGGGACTCCACCTTTGTGGAGATCAGGATCGCTCAGATCGGCAAAGGGACATCCGGACATCGGAACCTCGACATGAAGACGCTGAGAACACAGGGACAGTGTCGTTGCCCCGCCCCCTGCCCTGTCAACCAAAAGCCTCGGCGCGCTACACTGGATGCCATTAATCTTTCCTCATGGAGAACGTCTTGCGATACCTGCACACGATGGTTCGCGTATCCAACCTGGACAGCGCGCTGGAGTTTTATTGCACCAAACTCGGGCTCGTGGAACTGCGCCGAACCGACAGCGAGCAAGGACGGTTCACGCTCGTCTTTCTGGCTGCACCCAGTGATGCGGATTCCGGAGAAGAGAACTTCTCGCCGCTGCTGGAACTCACCTACAACTGGGATCCGGAGACGTACTCCGGAGGGCGCAATTTCGGACACCTCGCCTACGAGGTCGATGACATCTACGCGCTCTGCGCGCATCTTGTCGCGCATGGCGTGACCATCAACCGCCCGCCGCGCGATGGTCGGATGGCATTCATACGCTCACCCGATGGGATATCAGTCGAGTTGTTGCAGTGCGGTGAGGCCCTCAGGCCACAAGAGCCGTGGCAGTCGATGCCGAACACCGGGGTCTGGTGAGTCGCAGAGCCGATCCAACATCCCGCACAGAGGTGACACTCATGGAAATTGCTTACTGGCACTGGTTGGTGTTCGGGATGCTCCTGATCGTGTTCGAGATCTTCGTGCCCAGTTTCACGGCGCTCTGGTTCGGGCTGGGGGCACTGATCATCGGGGGGTTGATGCTCGTTACCCCGGACATCACGCTCTTCTGGCAGTTGCTTGTGTGGCTGCTTGCCTCGAGCGCCTTCACCTGGGCATGGTTCAGATTCTTCAAACGACTTGCACCCGATCGGACAAAGGCTGGTCTCTCCCGCGAGGCCATCATTGGGGAGACGGCGCAGGTCATCAGGGCGCCGCACCCCGATGTCCGCGGCATGCTTCGCTTTGCCACGCCCAAGCTGGGCTCCGAGGAGTGGGAGTTCATCTGTGAGCAGCCGGTCGCGGTGGGCGACCGGGTTGCGGTCAAGGACGTGTCGGGTAACACGCTAATCGTCACGCGGCGCTGAGTCCGCAGGAATCAATCAGGAGTTGCTGAAATGGACAGTCTGTTCGTCGTCTTCGTGCTGATCGTGCTGGTGATGGTCACTATCGTGAAGGGGGTGCGCACGGTTCCTCAGGGAAGCAAGTGGGTCGTACAGAGGTTCGGAAAGTATCACGGAACCCTGAACCCCGGTCTGAACCTCATCATCCCCTACTTCGACGTGGTGGCCTTCAAGGTGACTACAAAGGACATCGTGCTGGACATTCCCTCCCAGGAAGTCATCACCAAGGACAACGCCGTGATGATCGTGAACGCCGTCGCTTACATCAACATCGTGCAACCGGAGAAGGCGGTGTACGGCGTCGAGGACTTTCGTCTGGCGATCCAGAACCTCGTACAGACCTCGCTCCGCTCCATCATCGGGGACCTTGAGCTCGACGAAGCGCTGAGCTCCCGCGACCAGATAAAAGCCCGGCTGAAACAGGCGATTTCCGATGATATTTCCGATTGGGGAATCACCCTCAAGACTGTCGAGATACAGGACATACGGCCCTCTGCCGGGATGCAGGCCGCGATGGAGGAGCAGGCGTCAGCCGAGCGCCAACGGCGCGCCACCGTGACGCGCGCAGAAGGCAGCAAGACGGCCGCCATCCTCGAGGCGCAGGGGCGGCTCGAGGCCTCCCGTCAGGATGCAGAAGCACAAATCGTTCTCGCGCAAGCCAGCCAGCGCTCCATCGAAATGGTGACATCCGCCGTTCAGGACAAGGAACTGCCCGTGATGTACCTGCTGGGCGAGCGCTACATCGACGCCGTGAAGCAACTCGCAGCATCGGACAACAGCAAGCTCGTGCTCGTGCCGGGCGATGT
>JBILEG010000144.1:0-7916 GCA_044352225.1 Pseudomonadales bacterium
CAACCGCACTCATGCCGGAACCGAGCGCTGCGCGCATGTCCTCGCCGAGGAACCAGATCAGTGCCTCCTCTAGTTTCGCCGCCGAACGGCTGGGCGCACCGGCAAGGCGCAAACGTGGAACGCCCATCGACCAGAGGGCACCGTCACTCGCGTCTGAAACACCGATGAACCCCGAGGCGCCGTCCAGGAACATCACATGGAGACGGCGGGAACTTGCGACCGACAGCAGTCCAGCTCCGCGCAGACCACCCTCCATTCGCCCTTGAAGTCGCTGGCAGAGCCGTGCAAGAGACCGTCCCTCCGTGCTGTCCGCGTGTTGCAGCCAGAGCGAGGAGACCGGGCCGAAGGCGGCAGCGCGCGCCAGCAGCGGGCCGACCCGATCCGATGGATCCGCGATGCTGAAACGCTGCCCCAGAAAGCGGTCACGCGCGAACACGAGCGAGCGGAACGGGCGTTGCGCGAGACGCGCAGCAGCATCGCCTTCGACGCAGATCCAGCCAGTGCCACTCGCCGGCGCTGCGGCACCGCCCCCCGCCTCCGCCATGCATTCAGCCTCGAATCCCGGCCGGCAGAGCAGCAGCAAGGTCTCTTCCGGCGCGCGATCAGCCCCCACGCGGGAACAACCGGAAGTAGCCGTAGGACGGGTCAGCCGCGCCCGCCTCGCCAAGCACGGCACCGTGCGAGCGCGCGACGGAGGGATCGAAACTGCTCGGCTTGCGGTCGCTCCAGTCGAGCACGATCTTGCGCCGCATGAACTGCCAGCCCGAACCCGCCCGGACGTAATGATCGAGGTAACGGCCACCGACCAGGAAATCCACCGGCCCCTGCTCCGTGTCCATCAGGTGATAGGCGAGCACGCCCACCTCGCCCTCGGCGCGGTCGCCGTCCAGCGCCACCAACAGGTTCGTGACCTGATGGGAGGTGACGCGGTTCACCGCCATGATCTGCGGCAACTGGTCGATGAACTCGCTGGCAGGCCCGTTGAAGTAAGGCGTGTGGTCATCGATGGCATCCGGGTGGTAGAGCGTCCGCAGCCAGGCGAAATCGCGGCGATCCACCGCCCGGCAATACGCATGCACGAGCTCGCGAATCGCCTCGCGGTCCAGCAACTCCTGCAGGGGGTCGCGGCTCATGCCGCACCACCCGCAAGTCGCGCACCGGCCACCGGATCAACCGATCTCAGATGCAGGTCCATCTGCGGATAGGAAATCTCGATACCCCGTTCGCGGAAGACCTCGGTGATCCGCATGTGCAAATCACTCTGGACCTGGAAGCGCAGGCTGATGTCCTCGACATGTCCGAAGCAGCGGAAGTTGAGCGAACTGGCCCCGAACTCGCGGAACACCACGTTGGGCGGAGGATCCTTCAGCACGCGCGGGTCCGCGGCGATCAGTTCGAGCAGGATCTCGCGCACTACGCGCGGATCCGAGGCATAAGACACACCGACGTCAAAACTCATACGCACCACAGAGGATGACAGCGTCCAGTTGATGAGCCGCTCCGTCACGAACATCTTGTTGGGGACGATGATCTCGCGATTGTCGAAGTCGGTGATGGTGGTTGCGCGCATGCGGATGCGCTGGATGGTGCCGCTGTATTCGCCCAGCGTGATCACGTCGCCGATACGCACCGGTCGCTCGAAGAGCATGATCAGGCCCGCGAAGAAGTTCGCGAAAATTTCCTGCAGTCCGAAGCCCAGTCCCACCGAAAGGCCAGCCGCCATCCACTGTAGCTTGCCCCAGCCGAAACCCAGCAGCTGCAGGCTGAGGAACAGGCCCACCGCCACTGCCGTGTAGGAGATCACGGTCTGGATCGCGAACAGCACGCCCTTTCGCGTCACGAAGCTGTACAGCAGTATCCCGAGCAACGCAGGCAGGCCGCGCGCGAGGATGAGGGAGGCGCCGAAGAGCAGCACCGCGCCCAGCAGATCGAACAGCGTGACGCTGCCGAGCACAGTCTTGCCTTCGACGGCGCTCTCGAAATGCCAGAGATCGACGCTGTCAAGGATCGTGAGCGCCGTGAAGAACTGCGACCACAGCGACATCAGCGCCGCGGCCGTGAGCCCGAGCGCGAATACCTGCAGCAAGGCAATCGCGCTGGCGTTCATCTTCTCGAGATCCACTTCTGCCGGGGCATCCGCCGCTGCCGTCTCGTCACGCGCTTCCTGCTCACGCGCCATGGCTGTGCGTTGCCCCGCGATGGTGAGACCCAGAAGCCCTGTGTCGATGACCAGCTTGGCCAGCACGAGGATGACGATGGTCGCCAGCACGCGACTCTGCAGCGCTGCTGCCGTGAAGTGGTAGCCCTGCACATCCAGCAGCAATGCCACGGGCTGCACCGCCAACAGCAGCAGAACCAGTGCACGCCCGGCCCGCCCTGCCAGCACGAAGCGCCGCGCATAGAACGCGCCGCCGAACATCCCGCTGCCCGCCCGTACCAGCACCACCGAGAACAGCAGGAACGCCACGCTGAAGATCACCGAGACGACGCGCTGCACCAGAGCACCCGAAGCACTGTCCGCGAAGTCCTGCAACACGAGGAACACGAATCCGAGCGGCAGAAGCACCTGCAAGCCGAACCGCATACAGCGGCCCACGCTCAGCACCCGTGCCGTCTTCCAGCGCAGGTGCTGCCGCGCGAAACCGTTTTCATGGAAGAGTCCGAGCAGGAAGAGATACCCACCCGCCAGGGGTGCGAGTTGCGTGGCAGCGCCCCCCAGCGAAGAGGCAAGGGGATTGGCCGCATACGCGGCCGAGAGCAGGCTGCCCGCCCAGACAAGCACCAGCGGCACGGGCAACGACAGCAGCAGGTGCAGGCCTAGCGCCTCCAGCGCCATGTGGAAGCGGTAGTCTTTCCAGCCGACGGCGCGCTGCCCGATGCTGCCGAGGCGACGACGCATGCGCCCCCTGTTGCGCCAGAGCAGCAGGAGTGCGATCGCACCGAGTGCGCTGCCAAGTGGCGGCCCCGGGAATGCGATCCCCGTTTCGCGCCAGAGCAATCGCCAGTCCTGCGCTGCCACCAGCGCGACCAGCGCGCCGGGGAATGCAAGTGCGTCGGCGAGCCTGAGCGGCGTGTGGGATTTCATCCAGATGAGATTTCGATCGAGGAGCTGCCGGAAACTCTCTGCCAGCGTGGCCTGCTCCTGATAAACCGCATCGAGCTCGATGATATGCCCCGTCAGCTTGACGTAGATGTCTCCCAACGCATCAAGCAGTGCGTCACGGTCATCGAGCAACTGGTCGGCCTCTTCCATGACGGTCTCGAACTCGCGCACCTTGCCCGCATGGGCTGCGGATACCACCGCCTGGAGCTGCTCACGGCGCGCGCTCGACTGCTCCCGCAACTGTTCGATACGGAATTCCCGCAGCCGCGTCTCCGACAGCATGACCGCGAGCGCCGCCAGTTCCCGGTCGGGCTTCTGGAAATCGTCCAGCCCCATGTACTGCTCCACCAGCACTGGCCCCAGCGCATCGCTCAATGCAGCGATCTCCAGCTGTTGGCGCGTGGCGCTGAGCGAAGAGCGCAGGTCTTCGAGAGCACGCTGGGCGCGGGCGACGTTTGCGCTGCCGGATTCGAACCGGGTGACGACCTCGACGTACTCGTCTCCGAGTGCCTTCACCTCGGTGGCGAGGGCGCGCACTTCAGGCAGGTCACTGTCGAGAGTCGAGGCCCGTACCGCCGTGCGCTCGCGCAGACCCGAGGCCTCGGCAATCCGTCGCAGCTGCTCCTGTCCCGCGATGTCGGCGAGGTCACGCTCGGCAAGCTCACGCTGCAGTGTGACCAGCTTGAGCTCGGCTTTGCGCGCATCGAGGCGGGCCGGCAGCGTGCGGACCTCGGTCTCGAGTTTCTGCCGCTGCGAGGCGCGGTAATCCTGATGCGCCAACCACTCTTCCATCCGTGCACGCGTGAGCTCGGCGTTCTCGCCGGGCCTGGGCACCGGCGCACCGTCACGGCGAGAAGAGACATCGCCCAGTGATTTCAGCTCCTGCCGTGCGGCATCCACACGGGTCTGCAGGGTTGCGACGGTGTTGCCGAGGGAAATCTCTTCCGTGCGCAGCGCCGCGACTCGGGCCTCGATTCCGTCCAGGCGGCGCTCGAGGCGCTCCACGGACATATCCCGGGAAATCGACAGCCGGCGGGCGGTGCGCTGCAGGTCCTGCAATTCGGCGGCGAAACGCGCGGAGCGCTGTGGGGCATCGGCCTGGAGCCTCTCGAAGCGGGCGAGTTCGAGGCGATTGTCAGCCGCTGCGCGAAGGTTCTGCACCGCGGAGGTGTAGAGCTCCTTCAGCCGCTGCCCCTGCAGATCTTCGGCCGGGGCATTGCGGACGCTCTCGAGCGCCTTCTCCATGGCCTCCAGTGGAGGAACAGCCATGCCGGCATCCTCCGACGCAACGGCGGGAGGCATGGCGACACAGAGCGCCGCCAGCGCCAGCAACAGGACAATCGCGGGATGTCGCAGTACCATCTCGAAGCACCGGTCAGCACAGGTCGGTGCTGAGTCTACACGTACCGTAACAGGGCCCGTGCCCTGCCCCGTTTCCCCGCGGGACAACTACCGGAGCGAGTCATGCAGCGCAGGATCATCGTCGGAATCAGTGGCTCCAGCGGCGTGATCTACGGCGTGCGCTTGCTGGAACAACTGCGCGCTCTGGGCTCGCACGAGGTACACCTCGTGGTGAGCGGGACGGCGGATCGCACGCTCGCCATCGAGACCGACCGGCGCGCCGAGGACCTGCGCACGCTCTGCGACGTCTGGCACCGCAACGACAACCTCGCCGCCTCCATCGCCAGCGGCTCCTTCCAGACCGAGGGCATGATCATCGCGCCGTGCAGTATCAAGACGCTGTCGGGAGTAGCCAACTGCTACGCCGACACCCTGATGGTCCGTGCGGCGGATGTGTGCCTGAAGGAACGTCGCCGCTTGGTTCTGATGGTCCGCGAAACACCCCTGCACAAGGGGCACCTGGAACTCATGATGCGCGCCACCGACTACGGCGCGCAGATACTTCCGCCGGTGCCCGCGTTCTATGCGGGCCCCATCAGCGTCGACGATCTGGTCGAGCAGACGGTGGGGCGTGCGCTCGACTGCCTGGGCATCGAGCACTCCCTGCTGAAGCGTTGGGGTGAGGCCAACTGATCTGCGGGGACGGCGCGGATCGTAAGCACCTCGACAGCCTCCGGCGATAGCCGTTTTCTATTGAACGAATAGAAGATTACTGTTGTAACTTATCGTTCGGCCGGTATGCTGTCCCTCGCTCGATCACCCCTCGGGGTTTCTGGCGCAACACCCAACCACCCCTTCACTGGAGGCATGACATGGACCTGAAAGGTTCCAAGACCGCCAAGAACCTGGCTGACGCCTTTGCGGGCGAGAGCCAGGCCAACCGCCGCTACCTGTACTTCGCTGCGAAGGCAGACGTGGAAGGCGCACCGGACGTAGCAGCCGTGTTCCGCTCGACCGCAGAGGGCGAGACCGGCCACGCGCACGGCCACCTGGAGTATCTCGAGGCCGTGGGCGACCCCGCCAGCGGACAGCCGATCGGCAGCACTGCAGACAACCTGCGTGCTTCCATCGCCGGCGAGACGCACGAGTACACCGATATGTACCCGGGCATGGCGAAGACCGCTCGTGACGAGGGCTTCGACGAGATCGCCGACTGGTTCGAGACGCTGGCCAAGGCCGAGCGCAGCCACGCAGGCAAGTTCCAGAAGACCCTGGACACCTACCTCGCTGGCTGATGTGCGCCCGGACGGGCGGCAACTGCCGTCCGTCCACCTCTTTTTTCCCGACCAACGACACGGAGCACCGGCAATGAGTCTGCGTGAAGGCGGCCTGCAGGCCCCGACCCGTCACCCGCTCGACTGGCAGAACGAAGCGTTCTACGACGAGAAAGCCCTCACGGCCGAGATGGACCGCGTGTTCGATCTCTGCAACGGCTGTCGTCGCTGCGTCAGTCTCTGTGACTCCTTCCCTTCGCTGTTCGACATGATCGACGAATCTCCCACCTTCGATCTCGACGGTGCGGACAAAACGAAATACGCCGATGTCGTGGAGCACTGCTACCTCTGCGACCTCTGCTACCAGACCAAGTGCCCCTACGTGCCGCCGCACGAGTGGGCCATCGATTACCCGCACCTGATGCTGCGCGCCAAGGCTGTCCAGTTCCGCAAGGAAGGCGCGAGCATGGGCAGAAAGGTACTTTCGGCCACAACCGCAGTGGGCAAACTGGCGACGATCCCGCTGGTGGATGTCACGGTAAACGCGCTGAATCGCACGGCCGTCGTGCGCAAGGCACTGGAAGGCGCGCTCGGCGTGCACCACAAAGCCCGCGTACCCACCTACGACAGCAAGACGCTCAAGCGCCGTCTGAAGAAACACCAGCCCTCGCAGGCCACGGTGCAGACCGCAGGCCCCACGCGCGGGCGCGTCGCGGTCTTCGGCACGTGTTACGGCACCTACAACACGCCGCAGATGGGCGAGGACCTGTTCAAGGTGTTCGAGCACAACGGCATCCCTGCCACTCTGGTGCAGGGCGAGAAATGCTGTGGCATGCCCAAGCTCGAGCTGGGTGACCTGCCCTCGGTAGCGGCACTCAAAGAGCACAACATCCCCATACTGGCCGCAGCCATCCGTGACGGCTGGGACATCGTGGCGCCCATCCCTTCCTGCACACTGATGTTCAAGCAGGAATTGCCGCTGATGTTCCCGGACGACGCGGACGTGCAACTGGTCAAGGCGAACATTTTCGACCCCTTCGAGTACCTGATGCACCGCCACAAGGCGGGCCTGCTCCGCACGGACTTCACGCAAGCGCTCGGCAAGGTCGCCTATCAGGTCGCCTGCCACCAGCGCGTGCAGAACATCGGACTCAAGACGCGCGAAGCGCTGTCGCTCGTCCCCGGCACCGAGGTGAAAGCCATCGAGCGCTGCTCCGGCCACGACGGCACCTATGCGGTCCGCAAGGAAACGCACGACCGCTCGATGAAGATCGTGAAACCCGTGGTGAACCAGGTGAAGCAGTTCGACCCGGCATCGCTCACCAGCGACTGCCCCATGGCCGGCGCCCATATCGCGCACGCCATGGGCCAGGAAGAGCAGCCCGCGCACCCGCTCAGCCTGTTGCGCCGCGCCTACGGCATTTGAGGATCCGACATGAGTGCTCCCCTGCAACTTTCCGACCTCCCGTCCGTCGAGGAGTACGCGTCCACGCGTGATGCGCTGCGCGCCAACGTGATCGCGGCGAAAAAGGCGCGGCAGGTGCGTATAGGCGAGAACGCCACGCTGCTCTTCGAGAACCGCGACACGGTGAAATACCAGATCCTCGAAATGCTGCGCATCGAGAAAACCTCGGACCCCGCGGCCATCCAGGACGAACTCGATGCCTACAACCCGCTGATCCCCGCCGGCAGCGACTGGCGCGCCACCATGCTCGTGGAATTCCCTGACGCAGATGAGCGCCGTGTGCAGCTGAAATACCTGCGGGCCGTCGAGCACGCGGTTTACGTGCGTATCGGCGAGCGCCGCATCGCAGTCGTAGCCGACGAGGACATGGAGCGCTCGGACGAGGAGAAAACCTCTGCCGTGCACTTCCTGCGTTTCCCGGTTGATGCCGACGCGAAGGCCGCGCTGCGTGCCGGGGCGGAACTCGCGTTCGGCATCGACCACCCGCGCTACCGCTACGAAACTGCGATCAGCGAGGCTGCCGTAAGGGCATCGCTGGCGGGCGATCTCGACTGAGTTCGCGGGCGTGAATCTCCGTGACCTGCAGTACGTCGTTGCCGTTGCGGAGCTGCAGCACTTCGGACGCGCGGCCGATCGATGCCACGTGAGCCAGCCCACGCTCAGCATGCAGATCCGTAAAGTCGAGGATTACCTCGGGGTGGAACTCTTCGAGCGCTCGGGGCGGCGCGTGCTG
>JBILEG010000145.1:0-7912 GCA_044352225.1 Pseudomonadales bacterium
TGTCACGGGCGTGGCGTCACTCATGCCTTCACCCGGCGGATGTCTGCACCCAGCTGCGAGAATTTTTCCTCTATCCGCTCGTAGCCGCGATCCACGTGGTAGATGCGGTCGACTGCGGTCTCGCCAGTGGCGACGAGACCGGCGATCACCAGCGCCGCCGAGGCGCGCAGGTCCGAGGCCATGACCGGTGCCCCTTTCAGACCCGGCTGCCCTTCGATGATTGCGGTGTGGCCTTCCACGGTGATGTGCGCTCCCATGCGCTGCATCTCCTGCACCTGCATCAGGCGGTTCTCGAAGATGGTCTCTGTCATGGTGGATGTGCCCTCGGCCACCGCGTTCATCGCCGTGAACTGCGCCTGCATATCGGTGGGAAAGCCGGGATAGGGCGCAGTGCGCAGGCTGACCGCGCGCGGGCGCCGTCCCTGCATGTCCAGGCTGATCCAGTCAGAGCCCTGCTCGATGGTGGCACCGGCCTCGACCAGTTTGACCAGCACCGCTTCCAGCAGATCGCCCCGAGTGGCATCCAGATGCACCTGCCCGCGCGTGGCTGCCGCTGCCACCAGGAATGTGCCTGTTTCGATGCGGTCCGGGATCACGGCATGCGCGCAACCGCCAAGCGCATCCACACCCTCGATGACCAGCGTGTCGGAGCCGACACCCGAAATGCGCGCCCCCATGGCAACGAGGCAATTCGCGAGGTCCACGATCTCGGGTTCGCGGGCCGCGTTCTCCAGCACGGTACGGCCGGCGGCGAGGGTAGCGGCCATCAAGAGGTTTTCGGTGCCGCCGACAGTAACCTTGTCGAACAGGATGTGCGCGCCGCGCAGGCGCCCCTCGCAATGGGCGTTGATGTAGCCGCCATCGATTTCGATGATCGCACCCATCGCCTGCAATCCGCGCAGGTGCAGGTCGATCGGCCGACTGCCGATGGCGCAGCCGCCGGGGAAGGAGACATGCGCCCGCCCGAAACGCGCGAGCAAGGGCCCCAGCACGAGGATGGAGGCACGCATCGTCTTCACTAGATCGTAAGGAGCGCTGAAATCGGTGACGGCATCGGAGCGGGCCGTGACAACACCGTCAGCGCCTTGCTCCACCCGCGCGCCCATGCTGGCCAGCAGGCGGAGCATGGTGCTGATGTCGCGCAGGTGCGGAACGTTGGAAAAACGCAGTTCGCTCGCCGTAAGCAGCGTGGTGGCAAGGATGGGCAGCGCCGCGTTCTTGGAGCCGGAGATCCGGACCGAACCCCGGATCGGCGTCCCTCCCCGAATGACGAGTTTGTCCACGAAGCTACCGCGGGCTCAGGCGCCGGAGCCGGCGGCACCGGCCTCGGCTTGGGTCAGGGCACGGATGTTCACCGCGTGCAGCGCACCGCTGCGGATCACCTCACCAAGCGCGGCATAGACACGCTGCTGGCGCTGCACGGCGCGCAGGCCCGTGAAGGCATCGCTCACCACTGACACCTCGACGTGGTAACCGTCGCCGCCCACGGCAACCCGGGCGTCTGGGATGGCCGCTCGCACGAGGTCGCCGATCTGTTGTTCGGTCAGGGTGGTCACCGAGCCCATGCGTGGATTCTCCGGGTGTTCGTTGGCAAGCGGCCGCCCCGCGGCGCACCAGGCGCGCCTGTCGAGACAAGGTTTCCGTGAGACGGCTATGATAGCCGCGCGCCGGAATCGGGGTGAACACCCCCGCGCATGACATAAGCCCGCCCCGCCTGCGGGCGCATCCATGGACAGACGGGCCCCGGGGAACATGACGAACACGGCCTTCCTGGCATCCGCGCTGCGCACAGTGAGCCTCGAGATCGAGGCAGTCGCCCGCCTGAAAGAGCGCATCGGCGAGAATTTCGAGCGCGCCTGCACCATGATTCTTGCCTGCGACGGGCGGGTCGTGGTGACCGGCATGGGCAAGTCCGGGCATATCGCCAACAAGATCGCAGCCACCCTCGCCAGCACCGGGACGCCTGCCTTCTTCGTGCACCCGGGTGAAGCGAGCCATGGCGATCTGGGCATGATCACCGGACGCGACGTGGTACTCGCGCTCTCCAACTCAGGCACCACGCCCGAGATCCTCACCATCGTCCCCCTGATCAAGCGCATGGGCGCCGGTCTCATCGCCATGACGGGCAAGCCGGAATCCACACTCGCCCGGTTGGCGGACGTGAACCTGGACGCCGGGGTCGAGACCGAGGCCTGTCCGCTGGATCTGGCGCCCACCTCGAGTACCACCGTGGCGCTGGTGCTTGGCGACGCCCTGGCCATTGCGCTGCTGGAGGCGCGGGGCTTTTCCGCGGAGGACTTCGCCTTCTCGCACCCGGGCGGCGCGCTGGGCCGCAAGCTCCTGATGACCGTGGGCGACATCATGCATCAGGGCCTGGAAGTACCCCGGGTCCCGCCCGATACCCGCATCCGCGAGGCACTCCTCGAGATGACGGCCAAGGGCTTCGGCATGACCACCATCACCGACACCGAGGGCCGACTGCTCGGCGTGTTCACCGACGGCGACCTGCGCCGCGCGCTCGACCACGACGTGGACTTCCACGACGCCCCCATCGGCCAGCACATGACCACACGCTGCAAGACCGTCACCCGCGAAATCCTGGCCGCTGCCGCGCTCCACACCATGGAGGAGCGCAAGATCAGTTCGCTGGTGATCGTCGACGACGCGAACCGGCCCACGGGACTCATCCACCTCCATGACCTGCTGCGCGCAGGCATCGCCTGAGTACGACCGTGACGGCACCCGAAGCTGACATCGAGGCCCGCGCAAGGCGCGTTCGCCTGCTCGCGCTGGACGTCGATGGCGTACTGACCGACGGCCGCATCCACTACACGAGCGCGGGCGAGGAGATGAAATCCTTCTCCATACTCGATGGCCTCGGCATCAAGTTGCTGCGCCGCGCCGGCGTGCAGGTGGCAGTCATCACCGCGCGCCGCTCGCCGATGGTCGACCGCCGCGTGGCGGAACTCGGCATCGAGCACTGCCTGCAAGGCCGCGAGGACAAACTGGAGGCGCTGCGCGAACTCATCGCGCCGCTGGGCATCATGCTCGACGAAGTGGCCTACATGGGCGATGACCTCCCCGACCTGCGCGCCATCCTCTCGGTGGGGCTGGGGCTCTCGGTGGCCAACGCCAGCAGCGAGGTGGCAAAGCGCGCACCGTGGCGCTCCGCGGCGCGGGGCGGCGACGGTGCGGTCCGTGAAGCCTGCGAGATGATCCTGCGCGCCCGTGGCGCATGGGATGAAGTGATCGGGCGCTATCTTCCGGAAACGGGTGGTCTATGATCGGCACTGGCCGTGGGCAGAGGTGACAGCAAGGTGAGGAAACCCCGTATTCCGGCGCGCGCCCGCGTGCGCCTTTCTGCCGTCGCAGCGCTGCTGTTGTCCGGAGCGCCGGCCGTGCTGCAGGCCCTGCCGGACGACCGCGACCAGCCTATCTACATCTCTTCGGACCGCGCCGAACGTGACGAGCGCAAGGGCACCACCGTCTACACCGGCGACGTCGAGATCGACCAGGGCAGCCTTCACATCTCGGCCTCCAGCGTCACGATCCGCGAGAGCGGCGACGCAGTGAGCGAGATCCTCGCCACGGGCGATCCGGCGAAGATGCGCCAGAAGCCGGCAGAGGACCGCGAACCGGTCTACGCCAAAGCGCGCTCCATACAGTACGACGTGACCGGCGAGGTACTCACGCTGGTCGACGATGCCTCCGTCACGCAGGAAGGCACCACCGTCACGGGCGACCGCATCGTCTATTACATCGAGGAGCAACGCGTGAAAGCGAGCGGCGGGGGCAACGCCGCTGGCAAGGAGCGGGTCAAGGTCGTCATCCCGCCTCGCCGCGGGGGCACACGTTCCGGCGCACCGGCAGCGCCTCAAGGGAAGTCCGATGCCCCGACTTGAGGCCATGCATCTCGCCAAGTCCTACCGCGGCCGCGAGGTGGTGCGGGATGTCTCCCTGCAAATGGAAGGCGGCGAGATCGTCGGTCTGTTGGGCCCGAATGGCGCGGGCAAAACCACCTGTTTCTACATGATTCTGGGCATCATCCCCGCCGATCGCGGCCAGGTGCTGCTTGACGGGGAGGACATCACCCACCTGCCCATGCACGGCCGCGCCAACCGCGGGATCGGCTACCTGCCGCAGGAAGCCTCGGTGTTCCGGCGCCTGAGCGTGGAAGACAACATCCTCGCCATCCTCGAGACACGCCCCGCCACGACGCGCGCCCGCATGCTCGAGAAACTCGAGGAACTCCTTCAGGAGTTCAACCTCACGCACATCCGCACGCAGCGCGGCATGTCGCTATCCGGGGGCGAGCGCCGTCGCGTCGAGATCGCGCGCTCCCTCGCCAGCGATCCGGCCTTCATCCTGCTCGACGAGCCCTTCGCCGGCGTGGACCCGATCTCGGTACACGACATCAAGGAAATCGTCCGCCACCTGCAGCGCCGCGGCATCGGCGTACTCATCACCGACCACAACGTCCGCGAGACGCTCGACATCTGCGAGCGCGCCTACATCGTGGGCGAGGGCCGGATCATCACCGATGGCGCGCCCGCCGACATCCTCGCCCACGACAAGGTCCGTGAGGTCTATCTGGGGCAGCAGTTCCGGATGTAAGGCACGCTGGCGCGTGCGTTGCATGGGTCACATACGGCGTCTACACTCGAACCGAGGGCAGCCTTCGGCAGCCCGGCCAGTCCCCACACCACGGCCAAGCGGTAATCGATGAAGCAGTCGCTACAGCTCAAACTGGGTCAGCATCTGACGATGACCCCGCAGCTGCAGCAGGCGATCCGTCTACTCCAGCTTTCCACCCTCGAACTCCAGCAGGAAATCCAGGAGCAACTGGACAGCAACCCGCTCCTCGAGATGATCGAGGGCGCAGGGGACGGCCATGGGCAGGACGCCGCGGCAGACGGCCCGGACTTCACCGACACCCCCGAGGAGCGCGAGCTCGCCACGCCGGCCGCAGAGACACCCGTCTCGGCCGACGCAGACGCCATCCCTCCCGAGCTGGCCGTGGACACCACCTGGGACGACATCTACGACTCGGTGCTGCCCTCTGGCAGCGGCGGGGACTCGGAAGAACGCGCGGATTTCGAGAGCTACACGGCGGAGGCAGCCACGCTGGGAGATCACCTGCGCTGGCAGCTGAATCTGACGCCCATGTCCGACAAGGACCGCCTCATCGCCGAGTCCATCATCGACGCCATCGATGCGGACGGCATGCTCACGGTGAGCGTGGCCGAACTTGCCGAGGGCTTCGATCCGGAACTCGACGTCGAGGAGGACGAAGTGCTCGCCGTGCTGCACCGGGTGCAGCACTTCGACCCGCTGGGCGTGGGCTCCCGGGACCTGCGCGAATGCCTCTCGATACAACTGCGCCAACTCGACGACACGGACCCCGCCGTGCGCCATGCCCGCGCCATCGTCGACAAGTACCTCGATCTCCTCGGCGCGCGCGATTACGCCACACTGCTGCGCAAATTGCGGCTGGACGAAGCAGAACTGCGCGCGGCCATCGCCTGCATACAGCAACTGAACCCTCGCCCCGGCGGCGTGATCAATCCGGAGCCGCCCGAGTACGTGGTGCCGGATGTGCTGGTCACGCGCCGCAACAACCGCTGGCACGTCGAGCTGAACCCGGAGATCGCGCCCAAATTGCGGGTGAATTCCTTCTACGCCGGGCTCATACGCCGCGCCGACAACTCCGCCGACAACACCTTCCTGCGCGACAACCTGCAGGAGGCCAAGTGGTTCATCAAGAGCCTGCAGAGCCGCAACGACACGCTGCTCAAGGTGGCGCGCTGCATCGTCGAGCGCCAGCAGGGTTTCCTCGAGCACGGCGAGGAGGCGATGCGGCCGATGATCCTCCATGACGTCGCCACCGCCGTGAGCATGCACGAGTCGACCATCTCGCGGGTGACGACGCAGAAGTACATGCACACGCCGGGCGGGATTTTCGAGCTGAAGTACTTCTTCTCGAGCCATGTGAGTACCGCCGCAGGCGGAGAGTGTTCATCCGTGGCGATAAGGGCCATCATCAAGAAACTGGTGGCGGCAGAGAACGTGCGCAAGCCGTTGAGCGACAGCAAGATCGCCTCGATCCTCGAGGATCAAGGCATCAACGTGGCGCGACGCACCATCGCGAAGTACCGCGAATCCCTCGGGATCTCGCCATCGAACGAACGCAAGCAGCTGTGACCGGGCCGCAGGCACGGGCTGCGAGTCGGGCAACAACCGCGGACTGACAGGAGGGAATCATGCAGATCAACATCAGCGGCCATCACATCGAACTCACCGATGCCCTGCGCAATTACGTGGACAGCAAGCTCGGACGGCTCGAGCGCCATGCCGGGAAGATCACGCATATCGACGTGGTACTGAACGTCGAGAAACTGCGCCAGAAGGTCGAAGCAACGCTGCGGATGGCGGGCGCGGAACTCTTTGCCGAGGCGGAAGACGAGGATATGTACGCCGCCATCGACGCGCTGTCGGACAAACTGGACCGGCAACTCGACAAACACAAAGGCAAGAAAAACAGCCACCACTAGCGCGAACGAAGATCGCGCTGCCAGCGCCGGGCGCCGGGAGCAGGAATGGATCGCAACACCTCGCCCGCCGCCAAGCTGGTGATCGTCAGCGGGCGGTCGGGCTCGGGAAAGAGTACCGCCCTCCATGTACTGGAGGACGCAGGCTTCTATTGCATCGACAACATCCCCGCTCTGCTGCTGCCGCAATTGCTGGAGCAGTGCGAGGGCGAGGCCTCTCTCACGCGCACCGCCGTCAGCATCGACGCGCGGAACATCCCGGGCTCTCTGGCGCGCTTCCCGGAGATCATCGCCTCGCTGCCGTCAGCCTTCTCGGTGGACGTGATCTACCTCGACGCCGACGACGCCACGCTGATCAAGCGCTTCAGCGAAACGCGCCGCCGTCATCCGCTCAGCAATGCGGGCATGCCGCTGGCAGAGGCACTCGCCGCGGAGCGTGCGCTGCTGGCGCCCATCGCGGAGCGTGCCGCTCGCACCATCGACACGCGCGGCATGTCCCTGCACGACCTGCGCGACCTCATCACCAAGACCGTGCTCGCGCAGCCGGCGAGCGGCATGGCCGTGCTCTTCGAATCCTTCGGCTTCAAGAGCGGCATACCGCTCGATGCGGATCTGGTCTTCGATCTCCGCAGCCTGCCGAACCCGCACTGGTTCCCCGAACTGCGGCACCTGACTGGCCGTGACGCGCCGGTGGCGGAGTTCCTCGGCGCAAGCGCAGAGATGGACGAGATGCTCACCGACATCGGGAGTTTCCTCACGCGCTGGCTGCCGCGCTACGCCGCAAGCAACCGCAGCTACACCACGGTCGCGATAGGCTGCACGGGCGGGCGCCATCGCTCGGTCTATGCCGCCGAACGCCTCCTCGAACGATTCGCACTGCAATTTCCCGGCGCGAGACTGCGCCATCGGGAACTGGGACCGGAGTAAGCCATGCTCAGCCGAGAGGTAGACGTCATCAACCGACTGGGGCTGCACGCGCGCGCGGCGGCGAAACTGGTGGGCACGGCAACGCGCTTCGCCAGCGCGCTCAGCCTGAGCCGTGAGGGGCGCAACGCCGATGCCAAGAGCATCATGGCAGTGATGATGCTCGCGGCCACGCGCGGGCACACCGTGACTCTCTCGGCCGACGGCCCTGATGAGGCCGAGGCGCTCGAGGCCGTGACACAGCTCTTCGCAGACCGGTTCGGCGAAGATGAGTGAGGACGCGGACGACCGCGGGCCGAGCAAATCGAGCCGAAAGCGCGAGCACCGCGAACTGCAGTCACTGGCCGAGTCGCTGGCTGCGCTGCCGGAGCCGCGCTTCCGGAAACTGGCTCTGAGCGAGCGCTGCCGCGACGCGCTCGAGGGCGCACGCCGTATGCCAC
>JBILEG010000146.1:0-7908 GCA_044352225.1 Pseudomonadales bacterium
CCAGCCAACGGTAAAAGCGCCGAACGGCCCCAGCGCTTCGCGGGCGTAGAGTACCGGCCCACCCGTGGCTTCGAAGCGGCTCGCCACCTCCGCCGCACAGGCGGCAACCGCCGCGATCAGCACGAAGGCCGCGCCCAGCACGGCAAGGCTGTGGCTACCGGCCGCGGCATGCAGCGCGGAAGGCAGCCCGAAGATGCCGGCGCCGACGATGGTGTTCAGCGTGAGCGCGACCACATCGGCCGGGCCGAGGCCACGGTGCAGCCCTGCGGTGCTGTTCATCGCCTCGTCCCGCGTATCAGAATACGGCCGATCATAGCAGCGCCCGCGGATCCGCCGGGCGTGCGTTGCCACCGCTGCCGGAGGATCGTTGATGCGATACCGCTTTTTGCTCGTGATGCCGCTTCTGCTGCTGGCGGGTTGTGCGAGCCTCTCGGAAAGTGATTGCCGCAGCGCGAGCTGGGAGGACATCGGCTACCGCGATGGCGCGAAGGGTTCAGGCCCGGACCGCGCGCAGGACCACGCCAGTGCCTGCGTGGAGTACGGCGTCAGTGTGGACCGGGAGGCGTGGAAAACCGGATATGAGCGGGGGCTCGACGTGTACTGCACCCCCGAGAATGCCGTGGAAATCGCATTGTCTGGCGGCAACTACAGCGGCGTGTGCCCGCCCGACAGCGACGCGGCCTTCGCCACGCACTGGCGTGCCGCCCGGCCGGTGTACGAGCAGCGCCAGAAGGTCGCGCAACTCGAGCAGCGCAGGCGCGAACTCGAGTACGCCTACAGCGCCTCCGACAACGACCGCGAGCGCTACAGCATCCGTACCGAGCTCGCCCGGGTGGGTGAGGCGATGCGCTATGAGCGCGAGAGGCTGTTTTACGAGGAGAGCCGTCTGGACAATTTCCTGTCGGGCATTCGCTGAACCAAACGGGCAGCTGGTCGCGGGCATGGCCCGCTCCTACGCGAACCGGAGGGCCATGCGGCCAGGCAGCTGGTCGCGGGCATGGCCCGCTCCTACAAGAGCAAATGCGCGCCGCTATGCTCCGGCGCGCAAAACGACTCCTTCCTGCCGCAACCGATCCTCAATCGCCGCCTTTACTTCCCGCGCATCCTCAAGCCGCGAAACCTTGCGCACCAGCTCCGCTGCCTGCGCACGCGTGAACCGGCGCAGCACGGATTTCACGCGCGCCAGGTTGGGCGCACTCATCGAGAGCGAGTCGTAGCCCATACCCACCAGCAAGAGCGCCGCACCCGGGTCCCCGGCAAGCTCACCGCACACCGAGGCAGGCTTGCCCGCACGGTGCGCGGCATCGACCACATCCATCAGCGCGTGCAGCACGGCGGGGTGGAAGGCGTGGTAGAGGTTGGCCACGCGGGCGTTGTTGCGGTCCACGGCCAGCAGGTACTGCGTGAGGTCGTTGGTGCCCACCGAGAGGAAATCCGCACGCCGCGCGAGCACACCTGCCTGATACACGGCAGCGGGCACTTCGATCATCACGCCCACCTGCGGCATGCGCACGGCCCAGCCTTCTTCAAGCACCTCCGAATACGCACGCACCAGCAGCGCGCGCGCTTCGTCGAACTCCGAGACATTGCTGATCATCGGCAACATCACGCGCAGGTTGCCCAAGCCCGAGTTCGCCTTCAGCATCGCGCGGACCTGCGCGAGATAGATTTCGGGGTGGTCCAGCGTCACGCGGATGCCGCGCCAGCCCAGGAAGGGGTTTTCTTCCTCGATGGGGAAATACGGCAGCGCCTTGTCGCCGCCGATGTCGAGCGTGCGCATCGTCACGGGCCGCGGCGCGAAGGCCTCGAGCTGTTCGCGGTAGATGAGGCGCTGCTCTTCCTCGGTGGGAAAGCGCTCACGGATCAGAAAGGGGATCTCGGTGCGGAAGAGGCCCACGCCCTCGGCGCCACGGCCGAGCGAGCGCACCCACTCGGAGTTCAAGCCCGTGTTCACCAGCAGGCTCACGGCGTGGCCGTCCTGCATCACGGCGGGCAGGTGCGCGTTGGCGGCGATCTGCTCTTCGGCCAGTTGCTCGGCTGCAGCCATTTCGCGGAACTGCGCCATCAATTCGGGCGCGGGGTTCACCAGCACGCGGCCCTCGTGGCCGTCGACCACCACTTCCTCGCGCTCCAGCGCGGTGAAGGGCAAGTCCACCGCACCCATCACGGTGGGCACGCCCATGGCACGCGCGAGGATCGCGACGTGCGAGTTGCCGGAGCCCGACACCGAGACGATGCCGGCGAGGCTCGTACGCGGCACATCGGCAAGCGCGGAGGCGGGGATTTCCTCGCCGATCAGAATGCAGCGCGCGGGATAGCTCGTGGTCTCGCGCACGCCCGCCTGCAGCTGCGCGAGCACGCGCCGGCCGAGGTCACGGATATCCGTGCCACGCTCGCGGATGTAGGCATCTTCCATGAGCTCGAAGGTGCGCACGTGCTCCAGCACCACCTGGCTCAGCGCGCCCTGCGCCCAGTTGCCCTCGCGGATGCGCGTCACCACCTCGCCCGAGAGCGCGCGGTCGGCGAGCAGCATCGAGTAGGCATCGAAGAGCGCGAGCTCTTCCGCACCCACGCGCCCGGTGAGTTCCTGACGGGTGGAGGCGATCTCATCCTGCACGCGAGCCACAGCAGCGTGGAAGAGCATGATCTCCTGCTCCGGATCCTCGCAGGCGCGCTGCGGCACCGCCTTGAGATCCGAGGGCGGCGAGACGATCACCACCTGCCCGATGCCGATGCCCGCCGCGCCCGCGATGCCGAGGAATTCCCCGCTCTTCGGGCGCGTGCCGCGGCGCAGTTCGCTGTAGCTGCCCACAAGTCCCGCGTGCGCGATGATCGCGGCGAGCTGCGCGGACATGGTGACGAGGAAGGCTTCCTCGTCCTCGTCGAAGCGGCGGCGCTCGCGCTGCTGCACCACGAGCACGCCCAGCACCTCGCGGTGATGGATGATTGGCGCGCCGAGGAAAGACCGGAAGAGTTCCTCGCCGGAGCCCTCGATGAACTTGAACTTCGGGTGGATGGCTGCGTCTTCGAGGTTCAGCGGCTCCTCGCGGCGGGCCACATAGCCCACGAGGCCTTCATCCCGCGCGAGGCTGAAGCGACCTTCGAGTGCCTTGTTCAGTCCTTCGGTGGCCATGAACACATAACGACCCGAGGCAGGATCGACCAGGTAGACGGAGCAGACCTGGGTGTCCATCTCCTCGCGCACGCGGCGCACGATGATGGCGAGGGTCTCGGGAAGATCGCGGGCCGTGGAGACTTCCTGCACCACGCCGCGCAGGGATTTCAGCATCGAGCTGCCGCCAGCGCTCTCAGGCGCCATCGCGCACCAGCCTTCCATGGCGCGGCAAGAGCTCGCAGAGCGCGCGGCGGTAGACCTCGCGCTTGAACTGCACGATCTGGCTCAAGGGGTACCAGTAACTCACCCAGCGCCAGTGGTCGAACTCGGGCGTGGCGTGCGCATCGACGCGCACTTCCTCGTCGGGGGCCGTGAAGCGCAGCAGGAACCACTTCTGCTTCTGACCCACGAAATCGGGGTTCTTGTTGTTGCGCATGAACTGCGGCGGCAAGCGGTAACGCAGCCAGCCCTGGGTGCAGGCCAAGAGCTCGACGTGCTGCTCGCCCAAGCCCACTTCCTCGCCGAGCTCGCGGTACATGGCCTGCTCGGGGGATTCGCCCTCGTGGATGCCGCCCTGCGGGAATTGCCAGGCATTCTGGCCGCGGCGCTTCGCCCACAGCAGTTCGCCCCGCGCATTGGCGAGGATGATGCCCACGTTGGGGCGATATCCCTGCTCGTCGATCACGGACGGTGGACCCTGCCGCTGGCGGCGTGTTGTGGATGAGTGGGAGGTCAGGCGGATTCTTCCACAGATTCACCCGCGGTAGAAAGCAAAGGCGATCTCAACGCCTGCGCCCAAGGGCAACGCCGAAACACCCACCGAGGTACGCGCCGGCGGCCGCTGCCCGGGCGTGAACACGGCTTCCCACGCGGCGTTGATGGCGGGGAATTCGTCCATCCGCGTGGTGTAGATGGTGGCGTTCACCAGATCGTCCAGCGTGAGCCCGAAATCCGGCAAAGCCTGCAGCAGGTTCGCGAGGATGCGCGCGGTCTCGGGCCCCACACCGCCCGGCTCAAGCGCCCCGGTCTGCGGGTGCAGCGCGATCATGCCGGCTGATTGGTAGAACGGGCCGGCCTTCACCAGCGGGCTGTAGCGAAAGCGCGGCGCGGGGAGGTTGGCGGAGCTGAGGGATTCGATCATGGGGGCGTGCCGGTGTGGAGCGGGTTTGGCGGGAGGATAGGGGGTGGGGCGGGGGAGATCCAAGGTTGATCGGTGACTGCGCGGGGACCGGGTGAAGTGTGGACTGAGGCCATGCCTTCTGATACGGTCAAATCCCGTACCAATATGCACACTCGGGAAGCCCCCATGTCAGCCCCTGCACGGTTCGATCTCAAGCTCGCAAAAGACGAGAAAGAATTGCTCTCTCAGGCCGCAGCACTGATGGGCACGACCATGGCGGGCTTCGTTCGCACGGCGGCGAAGGAAAAGGCGCGGGCGCTTCTCGAACAGGAACGGCGTGTCACGCTCTCACAACGGGATCTGGACAGTATCTGCACCGCACTGGACCGCGCATTTGCGCCCAACAAGGCACTGAAAGCTGCAATGAAGCGCGCGAGAGAGACCGTACAGCGTGCTTGAGGAGCATCGGCTCGATCCCTCAGTTCATGACTGCGCCGGGTTCGATTGCGGTGTGCCCGCCCTCAACGACTATCTGTCCCGATTCGCGACGCAGCACCGACGCCGCGGTGTTTCACAGACCTATGTACTGGTGGATACGGCGGAACCCTCTTTGGTGCTGGGTTACTACACGCTGAGCGCAGCGCAAATCGATGCGGTCGAGCTCTCGGACAGGGATCGCAAGCGTCTGCCTCGATACCCTGTTCCCTGCTTTCGCATGGGCCGGCTCGCGTGCCGCTCAGACCACCAAGGCCAGGGGCTGGGCCAGTTGCTGATCGGCTGTGCTGTCGAGCGCTGTCTCAAGGCCCGCGAGGAGATCGCCTCCTTCGCGCTCGTGGTCGACGCAAAAGATGCCAAGGCCAAGGCCTTCTACGAACACTATGGATTCTCTCCCTGCATTGACCGACCGCTAACGTTGTACCTGCCGCTCGGCAGGTGAAAAGGATCTCCGATGGGCCCCCAACGCATCGTCTGCCTCACCGAAGAAACCACCGAATGGCTGTACCTGCTCGGCGAGCAGGACCGCATCGTGGGCATCAGCGGCTACACCGTGCGCCCGCCGCAGGCGCGACGCGCCAAGCCGCGCGTGAGTGCCTTTCTCGACGGCAAGATCGACCGCATCGTGGCGCTGGAGCCGGATCTGGTCATCGGCTTCTCGGACATGCAGGCCGCACTCGCCGACAAACTGATCCGCGCCGGCCTGAACGTGCTGGTCACCAACCAGCGGAGCATCGCCGAGATCTTCTACACGCTGCGGCTCGTGGCCGGCATGGTGGGCGCCTCGGACCGCGCCGAGGCGTGGATCGACGGTTGCCTCGCAAGGCACGCGGAGATCCGCGCAGCGGCAGCGCTCTGGCCGCGCCGGCCACGCGTGTACTTCGAAGAATGGGACGACCCGATGATCAGCGCGATCGCGTGGGTCTCGGAACTGATCGGCATCGCCGGCGGCGACGACGTGTTCCCGGAGTTGGGCCGCCAGAGCATGGGCCGCGACCGCATCATCCACGACACCGGCGAACCCCCGCGCCGTGCGCCCGACGTGATCTTCGGCTCCTGGTGCGGCAAGAAATTCCGTCCCGAGCGCGTGTCCGCACGCCCCGGCTGGAACGCCGCACCCGCGGTGCAGAGCGGCCGCCTGCACGAGATCAAGAGTTGCGACATCCTGCAGCCGGGGCCGGCCTGCCTCACGGATGGCCTGGAGCAGATGCATCGGCATCTGGCGGGGTGGGCTGCGGCCCTGTAGCCGCGCGGCTCAACCCCCGCCAACCCCGTTCCGATCCAGAAACCGGAACATCGTCTCGTAGAGATGCCGGCCCGCCTGCGGCCCGGAGATCCGGTGCGTGAACCCCGGGTACAGCATCATCTCGAAAGGCACCGCCTCGCCCTGCATCCGCGCGATCAGCGCACTCGAGTTCTCGAAGACGACGTTGTCGTCGGCCATGCCGTGGAGGAGCAGTAGCGGGTCACGGATCTTCGCGGCATCGCCGAGCGCACCGGCGCGTGCGTAGACCTCGGGGACTTTGCGTGGATCGCCCAGATAGCGCTCGGTGTAGTGGGTGTCGTAGAGCTCCCAGGCCGTGACCGGCGCACCCGCGATGGCCGCCGCATATTCGCCCGGGTTGGCCTGCAGCATCTTCAGCGTGAGATAGCCGCCGTAAGACCAGCCATAGATGGCGATGCGCTTCGGGTCCACGAAGGGCAGCGTCTTCAGGTAGCGCGCACCGGCGAGTTGGTCCTCGGCCTCCACGGTACCCATGGCGTGGTGGATCGCCGAGGCAAACGCCACCCCGCGGTTTGCAGAGCCGCGGTTGTCGATCTGGAAATACACATAGCCCCGATCGACGATCGCCTGCGGGATCGGCCCCTGCCACGCACGACTCACTTCCTGCGTGCCCGGCCCGCCGTAGTGCTCGAAGAACACCGGGTAGCGGCGCCCGGGCTCGAGCGCAGGCGTGATCATCATCCAGTGCAGCACTGTGCCGTCTGCGGCGTTGACCGTGCCAAAGCGCGTTTCGCGGTGGCTGTTCAGGAAGGGCGCGTAGGGATGCTCGGCGTCGAGGCGGTTTTCTTCGAGCCACGCGAGGCGCTTGCCCTCGCCATCGGCGATGTAGCTCTGCGTGGGTTGATCCGGCGAGGAGCGCGACACCATCAAGGTCTTGCCGGATTCATCCATCGTGGCGGCGTTCCACCAGCCCGGCTCGGTGAGGCGCTCGAGGCGATCGGGCGCGTCCAGCGACAGCGCGTAAACCTGCTGCGCGAGCAGATCGTCGCGGTTGGCCGTGAAGTACACGCGCCGTGCATCCTCGTCCACGCCGGCCAACGCGGTGACCACCCAAGGGCCGCGCGTGAGCTGTCGCCAGTTGCCGTCCGCGAAGTGGTAGAGGTGGCCGTAACCGTCGCGCTCGGACCACCAGATCAGGCTGCCATCCGCCAGGAATGTGTAGTCGTCACCGAGCGCGACCCAACTCCCCTTTGCTGCGTGCTCGCTGAAGAGCGTGCGCGACCGGCCCGTGACGGGATCCACGGCCAGCATGTCGAGCCGTGACTGCGCGCGGTCCTGCCGCTGCACGTAGAGCGTCTTGTTGTCCGGAGACCAGTCGACGCGGGCAAGGTAGATGTCTTTCTCGGCGCCAAGGTCCACCTCGACGCGCGCGGAGCCGTCGGGCTTCATCACGAAGAGCCGGACCTCGGCATTGGGCGTGCCGGCAGCGGGGTAGCGCTGCGCGTAGGTGCTCGTGCCTTCCGCACCGATAGCCGCGCGCGTCACCACGCCCACGGCCGCTTCATCGAAGCGCTGCACCGCGATGCGACGGTCATCCGGGGACCACCAGTACCCGGTCATGCGGCTCATTTCCTCCTGCGCCACAAACTCGGCCTCGCCCCAGCGCACCGTGTCTGCACTCTCCTGCGGCGTGATGGCCTGCGCCGGTGCGCCGCCAACGCGGCCCACCCAGAGCCGCCCGTCGCGCAGGAACGACAGATAGCCGCCCTTGGGCGAAAGCGTGGGATTCAGTTCGCTCTCGCTGGTGTCGGTGAGGCGCGTGGTCTTGCCATCGAGATCGGCGAGATAGATGTCACCGTCGATCGGCACGAGGAGCGAGCGCCCGTCTGCAGACCAGTCGTAGCTCACGATGCCCTCGAGTTCGCCGATGCGCTGGCGCTCGCGCTGCATCTT
>JBILEG010000147.1:0-7889 GCA_044352225.1 Pseudomonadales bacterium
GTCGGTGTCGTGGTGGTCGATCCTGCCTTCGGCCAATGCGTCTGAGGCCCAGGCGTCGAGCGCGAGGGCAAGCTCGCGGTGGCGCGGCTCGAGGAATGGCCAGTCGAGGAAGCTCAGGTCGCTCATCTCATTTCCCCGTGAAGACAGGCTTCTGTTTGGCCACGAAGGCCTCGTAGGCGATGCGGAAGTCCTCGGTCTGCATGCAGATCGCCTGCGCCTGCGCCTCGGATTCTATGGCCTGGTCGATGCCCATGTTCCACTCCTGGTGGAGCATGGTCTTGGTGATGCCGTGGGCGAAGGTCGGCCCGCGGGTGAGGCGCGCGGCAGACTGTTGTGCGGTCTCCTGCAGCATCTCGGCCTCGACGATGGCGTTGAAAAATCCCCAGCGATCTCCTTCCTCGGCGCTCATGGAACGGCCGGTGTAGAGCAGTTCCGATGCGCGGCCATGGCCGATGATGCGCGGCAGGATCGCGCAGGCGCCCATGTCGCAGCCGGCAAGGCCCACGCGGGTGAACAGGAATGCGACGCTCGCCTGCGGCGTGCCGTAGCGCATGTCGCTCGCCATCGCGATGATCGCGCCCGCGCCCACGCAGATGCCGTCGATCGCCGAGATGATCGGCTGTGGGCAGGCTCGCATGGCTTTCACCAGGTCACCGGTCATCCGCGTGAAGACCATGAGCTCTTTCATGTTCATGCGGGTGAGCGGACCGATGATCTCGTGTACATCGCCGCCGGAGCAGAAGTTGCCGCCGGCACCCGTGATGACGACGGTCTTCACCTCGTCGGCGTAACAGAGTGCGCGGAAGGTGTCGCGCAGTTCGGCGTAGGACTCGAAGGTGAGCGGATTCTTCCGCTCCGGACGGTTCAGTGTGATCGTGGCGACACCGTTGTCGAAGTGCCACAGGAAGTGTTCGGGCGCAAAATCCGCAGGGTTCATGGAGTCCTCGGTCTGGGGATGGAGCTTCGCGCAGACGTGCGCGAGGCGGGTTTTGAAACGGATGCGTGCCGTTCGCGCACATGGTCGCGAAGGGCGTGGATATCGTCGACGGCGGCGTCGAGATCGCCGCGGGCGAGCCCGCCGAACAACTCCTCCAGCCAGGCGGCGTGAGCCGCGGCCATGCCCTGGAACCGGACGCGGCCTGCCTCGGTGAGCGAGATCAGTTGCACGCGGCGGTCACCGCTGCTCTCTTCGCGGTGTACGTACCCTTCGCGGAGCAGGCGGTCCACCACGCCGGTCAGGTTGCCGTTCGAGACCATCAGCTGGCGCGAGACCTGCGACATGGTCTGCGGCTCGCCGGCGCGTTCGAGCTCGGAGAGCACATCGAACTGCGGCAGCGTGCAGCCGAACTGCTCTTGCAGGCGGCGGCGCAATTCACTGTCGACCAGGTTGTGGAGCGAGAGCAGACGCAGCCACAGCCGCACCGACTGCTCGGAGCGATTCGCGCGCGCGGCTGGCGCTTTTGCCGCGGCGGCGCGGGGGCTCACTGGATCTCGCCCCCGGCAAGTGCGAGCGACTGCCCGGTGATGGACTCGCTGCCCGGCAGGCAGAGAAAACGCACCATGGCAGCCACTTCTTCGGGCTCCACGAAACGGTCCTGCGGGTTGGTGGAGCGCAAGTGCGCGGCGGCCTGTTCGCGACTGCTGCCGGTCTTCTGCACGATGTTGTCCAGAGTTCGCTCCAGCAGATCGGTGCTCACATAGCCCGGACAGATGGCGTTCACGGTGATCTGCTTGCGCACGAACTCCATGGCGAGTGCGCGGGTCAGGCCCACCACCGCATGTTTGGAACTGCAGTAGGCCGTGACGTAGGGGTAACCGCGCAGGCCTGCGGTGCTGGCGATGTTCACGATGCGGCCCCACCCCAGGGTAAGCATGTCGGGCAGCGCGGCACGGCAGAGGTTCACGGTGCCGTCGAGATTGGTGCGCATCACGCCGGACCAGACCTCGGTGCTGGTTTTGAGGAAGGGTGCTGAAGGTCCGATGCCCGCGTTGTTCACGAGGATCGCGATCGGGCCTGCTGCCTCGCGCGCAGCGGAAACTGCGGCCTCCACGCTGGCGGCATCCCCCACATCGGCGGTCGCCACCACCGCATCGTCCAGACCTGCGGCCACATGCGCGAGTGCCTCGGCATCGCGTCCGAGCAGCGTGAGCCGCGCCCCGAGCGCGTTCAGCTCGCGCGCCACTGCCGCGCCTATCCCGCGCGAGGCGCCGCTCACCAGTGCGTGCCGGCCTGCGAGCGGGCGATGGCTTGCCGTGATGTTCATGCCGGGTGCCTCAGAGGTAGATGATCAGGGACTTGTGCGCGGCATCGCAGTCGATCAGATCGACGCGCTTGCGGTGTATCAGCAGCCCTGCGCCGGTGTGCTGCAACACGTGCTCGTAGCGACCGCCATACATGCGCTTTTCCTCGCGGTAACAGAGCATCGCGTGGAAATTCGACCTGACCGTGCAGCTGCCGCCTGCCGCATCTTCGGCCGTGATGCGGATATTGCCGATCAGGTGCGAGCAGCGCACCACGTGATCCTTGGAGGCCGCGCGCGGATGCACGAAATTCCGTTTGCGGATTTCCATCATCACGCGGTCGTCGTAGAAGTGCGAGATGTGGTTGATCGGATCTTCCTGATCCGGTGCTGCCGGCATCCAGTAGGTGCCGTCCTCTGTGTAGAGCGCCATCCACGCGGTGAGATCCGCGCGGTCCAGACAATCAGCCTCGTTGTAGAGGAGGGCTTCCACCTCTTTCATCAGCGCGTCGCCGGTGTGCATCTCAGGCAACCTCCCCGAGCATGTAGTGGCGCCAGGCGCGGTACTGCGTGCGCATGTCCAGGTCACTGGTGCCGGTGCCCACGATCCGATCGCCCATGTCGGTGTCGCGGCCGAATTCGCGGTACATCTCGACCCACTCCGATGCCGGTGACTGCAGTCCCTGCTGCATGCGCATGTAGGCCTCGAGATCGTCCGGCCCCACCATGGAGCCCACCGAGTTGATGAGCCGCGAGTAAAGCAGCGTGCGCTGCAGCATCTCGGGCGGCGCGCCCTTCAGGCGGAAGGACCAGGTCTCGACGATGCAGCGGTCTACGGCAATCGGCCTCACCACGCGAATGTTCTGTATCGCGGTCTTGATGGTGAGCGAGGGGTAATAGCAGGTGTTGTGGGTGTTGAACGAGAGGATCTCCTGCGTGCGAGCCTCGCCGTAGGCTGCCAGCATCGCTGCCTTGTAGGCGGGGTTCACGCTGTAGTTGGCGTGGATGCTGGTCTTGCCGCCGTCGTAATGGTGGCCATAAGCGAAGCCCGTGATGCCGCTTTTCTCGAAATTCTCGTAGGAGCCGCCGAAGGGCGGGATGATCTCGGCTTCCTCGCGTTGCTTCGCGGCCTCGGGCGGCAGGGTGGCGATGTAGTCGAGTGCGGCATCCACCACCGACTGGTGCGTGGCCTGCGGGTGGTGGGTATCGTTCAGGTTCTCGAGGAACATCTTCCAGTTGCAGGCGTGGTCATAGCGCAGCACGCCGCCCGCCACCTCCACCTCGCCTTCGGGCGCGCGATCGCAGAGATTGTCGAAGCAGGCGGCCGCGCCGCCCAGCCAGGTCACCAGATCGGGTGCTTTTTCATCCAGCGTCGCGAAGACGAAGCCGCGGTAGGAGGCGTACTGCGCCACGGGGCGCAGGTTCCACTGCGGATCCTTCGGGTCCATGCCGGTGCCGTCGTAGCCTTTTTCGTTGGGGATCTTCAGCAGCTTGCCGTCGGTGCCGAAGGTCCAGCCGTGGTAACAGCAGCGGAAGGCACGCACGTTGCCACAACGCTTGTCGACCAGCTTGGCGCCCTTGTGCGCGCAGCGGTTGTGCAGCACGCGTACGAGGCCGTCGCGGTCCCGCACCATCACGACGGGTATGCGGTGGTTGATGTTGGTGGTGAAGTAATCTCCCGGCTGTGGCACCTGGCTCTCGTGCCCGATGAAGATCCACGCTCGCCCCCAGATGCGCTCCATCTCGAGTTCGAAGATGGCCGGATCGGTGTAGATGCGGCGGTGCATGCGGCAGGGTTCCACCAACTGAGAGAGGCCCGAGGCATCGGCGATCAGCATGACTGTGACTCCTTGGACGTACAGGCGCTTGCGTGCCGTCTCCGCGGCTGATGCGCCATCCGCGGCGCGGAACTAGAGGGAGAGCGAGCCAAGGCTTGCTCCTCCGCACACCATCAGCGTCTGGCCCGTGACGAAACCGTTCCCGGGCGCCAGCATGAACATCACGGCCCGCGCCACGTCATCGGGCTGGCCCAGACGGCGCACGGGAATGGACGCCGCCATCTGCTGCATCTTCTCGCTGCCCTCCGGCACCACCGCATGGAACATCTCGGTGGCGGCGATGGGGCCTGGTGCCACGCAGTTCACGGTGATGCCGTGCTGCCCCAGTTCCAGGGCCCAGGTGCGCGCGAGCCCCGTCATGCCGCATTTGGTGGCGGCGTAGTTGGTGCGCGTCTGCAGGCCCAGCGCCGCACGCGAGCCGATCAGCACGATCCGCCCGTACTGCGCGCGCTTCATGGCAGGCAGGAAGGCCTGCGTCAGCGTGATCGCGGCCGCGAGATGCACGTTGCTCAGGTAATCGAGGTCCGCGAGGTCGACGTCCTCGATGAGTGCGGCGCGTATCAGCCCCGCGTTGTGGACGAAGGCCGTGACCTCGCAGCGTGCGGCGATCTCCGCTGCAGCCGCGCGTGTGGCCTCGCGGTCGGCGAGGTCCACCGCGATGTTCTCCAGCTGCCCATGCGTGAATGCGGCTGGCCGGCGCGAGAGGTTCAGCACACGGTAGCCCTGCGCCAACAGGTGCTCGCAGATGCTCTGACCGATGCCGGTGCTGCCGCCCGTGACGACGGCGACGGGTTGGCTCATGTGGAGATCCCCAGTTGTTCCAGACTCGCAGTGAAGTCCGGAGATTCACCCTCGAATGCCACCAGGCACCAGGCACCCGAGGCATCGTTTGCGTTCGCCACGCGAAGACGTGCGCCCGGTTGCGCTGCGGTTGCCGCCAGATGCGCGAAGACCACGGGCCCGGCGTCCAACCGGAGAGAGCCCACTGCCCACGGCAGGCGCTCCGCGAACCAGGGCTCCAGGCTGTGTGAAAGCGCGCTGACGGCGAGTAGCGTTGCCTCGCCCGAAACCTCTTGCCAGACGAGCGCGTCGGCCAGGCAGTGGCCGCAACGCTCGCGTGGCGGGTACTGCACCGTGGCGCAGTGTGCGCAGCACTGAAGCCGCAGGGCACCGTCGACCGGTACCGAGGCAAGCGCGGCGCTCACATCGCTGCGGCGTGAAGGCGGCAGGTTCATGCACCCTCCAGGACGGCGGCGGCGGCGCAGAGTCCGCGGTCGTAATTGATCATGCCGTAGCCACCCACCACCGCGCGGCGTGCGCCGGCAACCTGTTGGCCCAACGCGCGGCCGGTGACCTGCCGGATCGCTTCGACAAGCCCGAGAAACCCCCCCGCTGCGCCCGCCTGTCCCACGGAGAGTTGGCCGCCGGAGGTATTGTGTGGAAGCCCGCCGCCGTCGTTCGTGAGCGCTGTGCGACGCACGAAGTCCGGCGCGCCACCGGGCGCGCAGAATCCCAGTGCCTCCATCTGCAGCATGGAAATCACCGGATAGTCGTCGTAGGTTTGCAGCAGGTGCATGTCCTGCGGCCCGCAGCCGGCGCGCTCCCAGAGTTGCGGCGCGAAGGCGTTCCAGCCGGCGCGCAACTGCACGTCGTCACCGGCGAAGGCGTTGTGGCGCTCCTCGGCCGCGCGGATGCGGGCGTAGGGAATGCCGAGACTGCGGGCGCGGTCCTCGCTCATCACGAGGAAACCCTCGGCACCGGCACAGGGCATCACGCAGTCGAAGAGATGCAGCGGCCCCGCGACCTGGCGCGCGCCCAGATACTGCTCCATCGAGAGTGGCTTGGCGCCGAGCAGCGCTTGGGGAAAGCCGTGCGCGTTGGCACGTTGCGCGACGCACACACGGCCGAAATCCTCGCGGGTGGCGCCGGTTTCTGCCATGTAGCGCGCCGTGATCAGGGAGAAGGGCAGGTTCGGGCCTGCAGCGCCGTAGGGCCAGCTGGCGTCGACTGAAAACCCGCTGAAATTCGCGACCAGATCGCGGAAGCCTTCGCTGCGGTTGGTGTCCGCGCCTATGCAGGCGATCACCTCGGCGTCGCCGCACTGCACAGCGCGCGCGGCCCGGCGCAGCGCCACGATGCCCGAGGCGCCGCCGAAAGGCAGGCTCTCGAGAAAGCGCGCCTCCATGTCGTAGTACTGCGTGAGGGTGACGACGCTGTCAGGCGCGAGTGTGAAACTGCCGACGGCCAGGCCATCGATAGCGGATTTGGGCAGGCCGCTCGCTTTCAGCATCGCCTCGAGCGCGGCACCCACGAACCAGGGTGCTGCGTGCGTGCTTATCCGCGTGTAGCCGAGGCTCACGGGCGCCGCCAGCACCACGCCCGCGTAGCTCGCGCTCATGCGTGCGGCACCGCGTGCGGGCGGCGTTTGTGTTCGCGCAGATCGAAGCAGGCATCGGACGCACGCCACTGGGGTGCGAGCTTGCGTATCTCGCCGCGCTGGGGTTTTTGCGAGGCCGTGCGCGGAATCTCCGTTACGAATGTCACGTAGCCCGGCGCCTTGAAGTACACCAGCTGCTGTTGCGCGCGGATCTGTATGGCGCGCGCGGTATCGGCACTTGCCCGCACGCCGGGACGAAGCACCACGCAGGCCATCACTTCCTCTCCGCGGATATCGTCCTCGACGGCGGTGACCACCAGTTGCGCTGCCTCGGGGGCATCTGCGAGCGCGGCTTCGACCTCGAGCGCGGCGATGTTCTCGCCGCTGCGCCGGATCACGTTCTTGCGCCGGTCGACGAAGTGCATCGAGCCGTCTGCTGCCTGGCGCACCACGTCACCCGTGTGCAGCCAGCCGCCAGCCCAGGCCTCGTCTGTCGCCTCGGGGTTCTTCAGGTAGCCAGCGAAAAATCCGGCGCGCTGATCGGGCCCGCTCGCGCGGACCAGCAATTCCCCGGGCTCGCCTGGCGCAACATCCACGCCTTGCTCGTCCACCATCCTGTATTCCACATCTGCGGAAGGCTTGCCGAAGCAGGAGCTGCCGACGTGACGCGGCTCGTGGTTGGCGATGATGCAGCCGCCGCAACCGGTCTCGGTCATGGCCCAGGCTTCGAGCAGCGGGAATCCGAAGCGCTTCTCGAAGGGCGCGTGGTGGCGCGGGTTCACGCCGGCACCGAAGCCGAAGCGAACCTGCGAGGAGAGGTCGTCCCCCGGTGTGGGTTCCATGCCGAGCAGGATGGCGGGCATCACACCGAGGTAGTGCACAACGGTGGCACCCGAACTGCGGACGGCATCCCACCAGCCCGAGGGGTGGAAGCGGTCGAGCTGCACGATGCAGCCGCCGGTTTCCATCATGCCCATGGCAGAGGTGGCCATGGCGTTCATGTGGCTGAGCGGCAGTGGCGTTATCAGGCGCTCTTCACCGGGGCGCAAGCTGCAGAGGCCGCCGATGTTGGCGTACCACTCCCCGAAGCGGGTGAAGTAATCGTTCGGCAGGATGCAGCCCTTGGGCTTGCCCGTGCTGCCCGAGGTGTAGAGCAGCGCGCACTCCGTGGCTGCGCCGGGGGGGGCGTTGCTCGAGGGGAAGGGTGCCATCGGAGCGGAGCCGGCATCGGAGCGCATCAGCGCGGGCGCTGCGGCCATCAGCGACAGCGATTCCGCGGCAAGTGCACCGAACTCGGGCAGACACACGAACAGCACGGACTCGCTGTGCTCGAGCTGCCACGCAATCTCTGCCGGGCGTTGCTCGGTGTTGACCGGCACCACGCTCGCGCCGAGCGCGTTCAGCGCCAGCCAGTGCTCGAAGAAGGCGGGGCGG
>JBILEG010000148.1:0-7875 GCA_044352225.1 Pseudomonadales bacterium
ACATCGACGACGCCGCCAACGATGTGCGCGATCGCGTGAGCACCGTCCTCAAAGACCTCCCGCGCGAGGCCGACAGCCCCGTGGTGGCCAAGCAGGATGCCTCCGATCGCGTGATCCTCTGGCTGAGCCTGGTGAGCGAGCGCATGGACCGCCTCGAGCTCACCGACTACGGCAACCGCTTTGTTGCCGATCGTCTCGCCACCATTGATGGCGTGGCGCGTGTGCGGGTTAGTGGCGGTCTGGATTATGCGATGCGTATCTGGCTCGACCGCCGTGCGCTCGCTGCCCGCAACCTGACCGTAGCCGACATCGAGGCGGTGCTGCAGCGGGAGAACGTGGAGTTGCCCGCCGGGACGATCCGCTCCGTAGAACGGGATTTCGTGGTCCGGCTCGAGCGTGGTTACCGCACCGCAGAGGATTTCCGCAGTCTTGTGGTGGGCAAGGGCAGCGATGGTTATCTCGTGCGCCTGGGCGATGTCGCCACGGTGGAGCTGGGCGCAGCCGAGAACCGCCGGCAATTCCGCGCCAACGGTGTGCCGATGGTGGGCATCGGCATCATCAAGCAGAGCAACAGCAACACGCTGGCGGTGGCGCGCGCGGTGAAGGCCGAGCGCGATCGCATCGATGCCTCCCTGCCTGAAGGCATGCATCTCCTGCAGAGCTTCGACTCCTCGGTCTACATCGAGAGCGCGATCGAGGAGGTCTACATCACGCTTGGCATCGCCGCCGCGCTGGTGATGCTGGTGATGCTGGTGTTTCTGGGCGATCTTCGGGCCATGCTTATCCCGGCCGCTACGGTGCCGGTCTCGCTGGTGGCCACCTGCATCGTTCTCTACTTTTTCGGTTACAGCATCAACCTGCTCACGCTGCTCGCGCTGGTGCTGGCGATAGGCCTGGTGGTCGATGACTCGATCGTGGTGCTGGAGAACATCCACCGCCGCATCCGTGCCGGTGAGAGCCCGCTGGTGGCGGCCTTCCTGGGCTCGCGCCAGGTGGGCTTCGCGGTGGTGGCGACCACGCTGGTGCTGGTGGCGGTGTTCCTGCCCATCACCTTCCTGCAGGACCAGATCGGTAGGCTCTTCGCGGAATTCGCGGTTGCCATGGCGGCTGCGGTGCTGTTCTCGATGCTGGTCTCGCTCACGCTCTCGCCGGCGATGAGCGTGTGGATGCTGCGCTCCGGCGACGGGGAGCACGGGTTCGGCACGTTCTTCCAGCGGGCCCAGTTGCGCTACCGGCTGTGGCTGGCCGCTGTGCTGGGCCGCCCGGAGCTGGCACTCGTCGTGCTCGCGCTGATGCTCGGTGCTACCGCAGTGCTGTACCGCGCCATTCCCGAGGAATTCGCGCCGCAAGAGGATCGCGGCAGTTTCTTCATGTTCATGAACGCGCCAGAGGGCTCGTCATACGAGTACACGCAGCGCCATGTCGACCAGATCGAATCACTGCTGATGCCGCTCGTGGAGCGTGGCGACATCGAGCGCATGCTGATGCGCGTGCCGGGTGGCTTTGGGGGTGGGCAAAACTTCAATCAGGGCCTTGCCATCATCAACCTGCCGCACTGGGACACGGGCCGACCGCCGATCTGGGACATCATGGCCGAGGCAGGCGGGCTGGCCGCCACCGTGCCGGGCGTGCGTGCGTTTCCGACGATGCCGCAGGGGCTGGGCGGGCGCTTCGAGAAACCGCTGCAGTTCGTGATCGGTGGCGGTACCTACGAGGAACTCGCCGAGTGGCGCGACAAGCTGCTCGAGCGCGTCGCGCAAAACCCCCGCATCCAGTCGGTGGACCACGATTACAAGGAAACCAAGCCCCAGGTGCGCGTGCACGTCGACCGTGACCGTGCCGGTGATCTGGGCGTCAGCGTCGAAACCGTAGGCCGCACGCTGGAGACCTTGCTCGGCTCCCGCCGCGCCACACGCTTTACCATGAACGGCGAGGAATACGACGTCATCCTCGAGGGCCTCGACGAAGCCAAGCGTACGGCATCGGACCTCTCGAACATCTTCGTGCGTGCGCCTGCCAGCGGTTCGCTGGTGCCGCTGGCGAGCCTGGTAAACATCGAGGAGTACGCGGGCGCCGACAGCCTGAACCGCTATAACCGCACGCGCGCCATCACCATCGAGGCGAACCTCGCGCCCGGCTATGCGCTGGGGGATGCCATCGACTACATGGAATCTTCGGCGCGTGAACTGCTGCCTCCGCGCGCCGTCTCAGACCTGAAAGGCGAATCACGGGAGCTGCGCCGTTCGGGGGATTCCATCTACCTGATGTTCCTGCTCTCGCTGCTGGTGGTCTATCTGGTGCTGGCGGCGCAGTTCGAGAGTTTCCTGCACCCGCTGGTGATCATGCTGACGGTGCCGCTCGCGGTGGCCGGTGCCTTGCTGGGGCTCTGGGCCTGCGGGCAGACGCTGAACATCTACAGCCAGATCGGGATCATCATGCTGGTGGGCTTGGCCGCGAAGAACGGCATCCTCATCGTCGAGTTCGCCAACCAGCTGCGTGCGCAGGGCGTACCGCGGGAAGAAGCGGTGCTGGACGCATCCGTGCTGCGGCTGCGACCGATCATCATGACCTCCGTCACCACCGTGATGGGCGCGGTGCCGCTGGTGCTGGGCTCGGGTGCAGGCGCCGAATCACGCTTCGTGATCGGCGTGGTGGTGGTGGCGGGCGTGATCGTCTCGACGCTGCTCAGCCTGCTCGTGGTGCCGCTGATGTACCACTGGCTCACGGCCTGGGCGCCGCCGCCCGGGGCGCGGATGGCAGCACTCGACGTCGAGCTCGCCGCGCGCGAGACGCGCTGAGCGGCGCCTCAGCACGCGAATCGGAAGTGTTCCGCCGAGAACGCCTGGTAGGTCGCGTCCACCACATCGGCCTCGAAACCGAGGCAGCTCACCACGTGCGTGTGGATGCCGCCCTGCGCGTATTCCTGCACCCGCAGCTGGCATTCCTCGCGCGTGCCGATGATCGCGATCTCGTCGACCAGGCTGTCGGGCAGTGCTGCGGCCGTGCGCGCGCGGTCGCCTGTCGCCCAGCCTTCGCGGATTTCCCGCGCGGCCTCTTCGAAACCGCACCAGGCGAGAAACTGGTTGTACACCGGCGTGGAGTAGTAGGACGCGAAGATGCGGCGGAAGAGCTCGCGCGCCTCGGCCGGCCGCTCGGTCACCGCGATCTGGTGACGGCACACCACCTCCACCGTGTCCGGATCTTTGCCGGCGCGTGTCGCGCCGATCACGATGTGCTCGCGGATGCGTGCAAGCGCGCTCCGCGGGAAGAGGTTCAGGATCACGCCGTCACCGAGCTCGGCCGCGAGCTCCAGCATCCCGGGCCGCAGCGCCGCGAGGTGGATCGGCAGGCCGCCGGGTACCGCTTCCTGCCGGTAGCCGTGGCTGCTCACGGTCTCTCCCGTGAAGCGGGTTTTCTCGCCCGCGAAGATCTGCCGCAGCAGCGTGACCGTCTCGCGCATGCGCGTGAGGGGTCGGTCGAGCTTCAGACCGTGCCAGCCCTCGATGATGGTGTGGCTGGAGGTGCCGAGGCCCAGCACGAAGCGCCCGTGCGAGGCCTGCGCGATGGTCGAGGCAGTGCTTGCCAGCACGGCTGGCGTACGGGTGTAGGCAGGCACCACCGCGATGCCGATACGCGCGCGGCTGGTGCTCTGGGCGAGCAGCGCGGCCAGTGTGAGTGCGTCCATCCCGCCTGCGTCTGCCAGCCAGAGATCATCGAAACCGGCGCTCTCTGCGCGACGTGCCAGCGCGATCGCGTCGGTCACGGAGCCTGCCAGTCCGGGGAGCGTGATCGCGGTGCGGAATCGGGGTGTCATGGGGTAGATCCAGCGCGGGAAAGGATGGCGCGAGTGTAGACCGATTCGCAGCGGACGCGCCGCCCGCTGGCAGGACGCACCGACAAGCCCTTTTTTGAGCCCGGCCCTTCCGGCCAGCCAGTCTGATCGGGCAATCTGAAGCCCCCACCGGAGTCGACCCCGCGTGAATCACCATTACCCCGATCCGCTCGAGCTGCTGGCCGATCATCTTGCCCGGCATCCCGACCAGCCCTATCTACACCAGCCGGTCGAGAGGGTCTGGCGCAGCTACACCTGGCGCGAGGTCGACGAGCAGGCCCGCCGCATCGCCGCCGGCCTGCTCGCGCAGGGCTACGCGCCCGGTGATCGTGTGGCCATCCTCGCCAAGAACTGCGCCGAGTGGTTCATCGTCGATCTGGCGATCATCATGGCCGGGCTGGTAAGCGTGCCGATCTACACCACGGCAGCGGCCGGCACGATCCGCTACGTGATGGAGCACAGCGAGTCGAAGGCGGTGTTTCTGGGCAAGCTCGACGACACCGCCGCGGCCGAGGAGGGCATTCCCGCGGGCGTGCTGCGCATCGCGATGCCCTACCCCACGGCGGGCGCGGAGCAGCACTGGCAAGACTGGCTGCAGCGTCATGCACCGCTCGCGAGCATCGCGGAACCCGACCCGGAGGCCCTGTTCACGCTGGTCTACACCTCGGGCAGCACGGGTACGCCGAAGGGCGTGGCCGTGACACACCGGAACATGGCGGCTTCTGCGTTCCACACACGCCTGCGTGCGGATCCCCGCCCTGGCGACCGTGTCATCTCCTATCTGCCGCTCGCGCACATCGCCGAGCGTGCGGTGGTGGAGCACACCTCCTTCGGTCAGGACATCGAGGTCTTTTTCGTCGAGTCGCTCGATACCTTCGCCGATGACCTCCGGCACGTGCGCCCCGCGGCCTTCGTCTCGGTGCCCCGTCTGTGGACGCGCTTCCAGGCGCAGGTTCTGGCGAAGATGCCCGATCAGCGGTTGCAGTTCCTGCTGCGCCTGCCGCTGGTGGGCGGCCTGGTGGCAGCGCGGATCCGGGGCGCCATGGGCCTCGATCGTGCGCGGCTCTTCGGGTCCGGGACAGCACCTATCGCGCCGGCCTTGCTCGAGTGGTATCACCGTGTGGGGATATCGATCAGCGAGGGCTGGGGCATGACCGAGACCACAGGCCTTTCCTGTTCCAACCAGCCGTATCGACGCGACTGGACCGGCACCATCGGTCACCCGCTGGGCTGTGTCGAGATGAAGCTCTCCGGGGAGGGCGAGATCCTGATCCGCGGCGATGCCGTGTTCAGGGAGTACTACAAGGCGCCGGATATCACTGCGGCCGCCTTCGTGGATGGCTGGTTCCGCACCGGTGATCTGGGGGAACTGCGCCCGGACGGTGCCTGGCGGATCATCGGCAGGGTGAAGGAGCAGTTCAAGACGGGTAAAGGCAAGTACGTGTCGCCGGTACCCATCGAGAGCGAACTCGCCGCCTGCCCGCTGATCGAGCAGGTCTGCGTGATGGGCAGCGGCCGGCGACAGCCGCTCGCGCTGGTGGTGCTCGCGCCCGGCGCGGGCAACCGCGTGGCCGCGGATGCCGCCCTGCGCGCCCTGCGAGAGCGGGTGAACGCGGGGCTCGAGAGCCACGAGAGGCTGGACCACATTCTGGTGTGCCCGGAACCGTGGACGATCGAGAACGGCATGCTCACTCCCACCCTCAAGCTCAAGCGCGACCGCATCGAAGCCGTGTACGCCGAGCGCGTCGAAGGCCTTGCGAGCCCGGAGCCCGTGGTGTGGCTGCCCGCGTAGGAGGGGGCCATGCCCCCGACGCGTTCCACCCCTTTGACCGGCTGTTGATGCCCTGCTGTGTCAACCAGCGCCCGATCCTGCCGTTCCACCTCACGGGTCCGGCATTCCGACCGGCTAGGAAAAGTGTGTGATCACCCTCACGACGCGCCTTCTTGCCTCGCTCCTCCTCGTCTTCTCCGTCTTCGTGCGGGCCGCCGAGCCCGCCGAACCTGAAGACGTTCCGCTGTTCACACAGGCCGAGCTCGACCAGATGCTCGCGCCCGTCGCGTTGTATCCCGACGAGCTCCTCTCCCAGGTGCTGATGGCCGCCACCTACCCGCTCGAGGTGGTGGAGGCGACCCGCTTCGCCCGTGCGCACCCGGAGCTCAAGGGCCAGGATGCGGTGCGCGCGGCCAAGGATCGGCCCTGGGATCCCAGCGTGAAGGCCATGCTCGCTTTCCCCCAGATCCTCGACCGCATGGACCAGGATCTGGACTGGACGCGCCGTCTGGGTGATGCCTTCCTCGCGCAGCAGGAGCAGGTGATGGACACCGTCCAGGCCCTGCGCAAACGCGCCGATGAAGCGGGCAACCTGAAAGAAACGGAGCACGTTCGGGTGGTGCGCGAGGAACGCACGATCATCGTGCGCAACCGTTACCCCGACGTGGTCTACGTCCCCTATTACGATCCGACGCTGATCTACGGCAGCTGGTGGTGGCCCGACTATCAGCCCGTACGCTGGTCTCCGTGGACGGGCTATCGCTATTACTCGGGTTACAGCGGATTTTTCTGGGGCCCGTCGATCGTCGTGGGACATGGCTTCTTTTTCAGCCACTACGACTGGCGCGACCGCTATGTCCGCATCGTGGAGGTGCCGCCCTTCTACTACCGTCACCCGCCCCCGCCGCGCTATCGCTGGGAGCATGAGTACCGCCATCGCAAGGGCGTTCCTTACCGCCATCAGCGCGTCTACGACCGCTACCGCGATGAGCACGACCCCGTTCCGGGCCGCCCGCCGCGGGATCGTCACGACGACGGTGGCCGTGGTCGGCAGGGTGATGGGCAGCCTCCGAACGGTCCGCGCCAGGGAGATGGCGGCCCGCGCGGCGATGGACAGGGCCCGCGTGGAGATGGCCAAGGTCCGCGCGGCGACGGGCAGCCCCCGCGCGACGTGCAGCAAGACGGGCATGGTCAGAATGGGCCGGGCGCTGTCACCCCCGACCCGCGTGAGGGCGGCCAGGGCCCGCAGGCGCCCGGTGCGGGCGAGACGCCCCGCACTCCGCCGCCGGGTAGCATGCCTCGCGGCGACGTCCCGGAGCGCGACGCCCCTGAGCCGAGCCAACCGCCACCCGTCATGGGCACGGACAGCCGTGTCCCCGGAGCCCGTCAGGAAGTGGAAACAGAGCGGCGCGGCGACCGCGAAGGCCGTGCAGGTCGTGAGGATGGAGCAGAGCGTCGCCGTGAGGCGCCGGTCTATACGGCCCCGCGCAACGATGCCCCGACGCCGGTCACCCCCCGCGAGGAAAGCCCGCGTTACACCCCTCCGCCTCGGGAGGACACCCCTCGGTACACCCCGCCGTCGCGGGAGGAAACCCCGAGGTATACCCCTCCGCCCCGGCAGGAAACCCCGAGGTACACCCCCCCTCCCCGGGAGGAAACCCCGAGGTACACCCCTCCGCCCCGGGAGGAGACACCGCGGTATACCCCGCCGCCGCGCGAGGAGCGCCCGAGCTACAGTCCGCCACCTCGCGAGGAGCGACCCAGCTACACGCCGCCCGCGCGGCAGGAGTCGCCGCGTTACGAAGCACCGCGCCGGGAAACGCCGAGCTACAGTGCCCCGCGTCAGGAGCGCCCGAGCTACAGTCCTCCGCCGCGCGAGGAACGCCCGAGCTACACGCCGCCCCCGCGGCAGGAGCGGCCTAGTTATACCCCGCCGCCGCGCAGTGAACCTGCGCCCGAGCGGTCTGACGATGGCAGGGAACGTCGCAATCGGGAGCGCCCGGAGCAGCGATCCTGAGACCAGCGCAACGCCGGTAGGAGCGGGCCATGCCCGCGACAGCAGCCGTGGATGCCGGTTCCGATACGGGGTCGGGGGCATGGCCCCCCTCCTACAGGAAATCACTCAGTCGGGGGCATGGCCCCCTCCTGCGCGGCGCGGATCACCACGCCGGGTTGCGCAGCAACTCGTCGGCGAAGCGCTCGAGGTGAGCGAGTGACTGCACGGTGCGCGCCTCGGTGACGCAACTGCGGTAGCGCAGCATCTCCGAGTCGC
>JBILEG010000149.1:0-7858 GCA_044352225.1 Pseudomonadales bacterium
CGTTGGCGTCACGCCAGATCTTGCCGCCCAACGGGTCTTTGGTGTCGCGGGTGATCCCGCCGAGGGCGAGCGCCCGCGAATTCGCCAGCACGGTGTGGCCGAAAGAGGAGCGGATGATGATCGGCCGCGTGGTGCTGAGCGCATCCAGATCTGCGCGGCTGGTGCGCACGCCCGGTGGCAGCATGTTTTCCTGGAACCAGGCCACCACCAGCAGCCAGGCATCCGGCCCCTCGGCCTCGGTTGCATCGAGGCAGGCTTTCACCCGCTGCTGCAATTGCGACACGGTCAGCGCGGCATATTCGAGGTTGCATTTGAGCAGTGCTCCGCCCGCCTCGAAGGGGTGCATATGCGCATCGATCAGCCCGGGCATGACGAAGCGCCCGGCGAGGTCCTCCTGCCGCGTACTTCCTCCGATGAAGGGCCGAACGTCGGCCTCGCTGCCGGCATGGACGATGCGCCCCGCCGTTACGGCCAGTGCCTCCACCTGCCGGGAGCCGGCGTCTGCGGTGAAGATCACGGCATTGCGGTAGACCGTGTCGGCGGGCGTCGCTGCCTGGCTTGTGCCACACCAGAACAACAGCAGGGTTGCGGCCAGAGAAGGTGCGAATCGCATGGCAGGTTTCCGTGTGGCGGACAGGGCGGCGGCCCGCGAACCATAACCAGCGTCCCCCTGCGCGTGCAATCGGGCCCCGCATTGTGATCTGACTCACACAATGGCATCGATCATGACGTCTGCAGGCGATGGCAGTGCGCTAGCCGACGGTCTAGACTGGGCATACGTAGTTAAGCGTGTACAAATGTATCGAGATGCATCCGAAATCGAGCAAGCAATCCGGCATGACGCTGGTCGAGCTCCTGGTGGCCCTTGCGGTTGCCATGCTTCTGATTTCGAGCGGAATCCCCGGGTTCACCACACTCACACGCAATAACCGTCTGGTGGCCAGCGCCAACGCGCTCACCGGCCTGCTGGGCGAAGCCCGCTCCGAGTCCGTGTCCCAGCGCCGCCCCGTGTCGGTGTGTGGGAGTTCCTCGGGCACTGCCTGCGATGCCGCCTGGGCCTCGGGCGCCGTGGCCTTTCTGGACGCCGACGCAGACGGCGTGATCGATGCGGGCGATACCGTGCTGCGTCAGGTGAGCAACCCCGTGCAGTCCGTCACGGTGGCCCTGACAGGCCCCACCACAGTGCGTTACACCAGCATGGGGTGGCTTGCCGCCAATTCCGCCGGCACGTTCCGTTTCTGCGATGAGCGCGGCAGCCGTTATGCGCGCGCGCTGCTGGTCTCGGCCACCGGACGCGTGAGCACGGCCACCGACACCGACTCCCCCGCTGATGGCATCGTCGACGATGCCGGCGGCACCAACCTCAGTTGCCCCTGAGCCATGTCCGCCGCAGCGCCTTCGCATCCCGGCCGCCAGCGCGGTTTCACCCTGATCGAGGTGATGATCGCGGTGGTCGTGCTCTCGATAGGCTTGCTGGGAGTGGCGGCCCTGCAACTCACCGCGAAGAAATCCAGCCATCAGGCCTGGCAGCGCGCGCAGGCGGTGCTGCTGGCCGACAGCCTGCTCGAGCGCGTGCGCATCAACCCTTCAGCCGCCGCCGCCTACCACACCGGCACCGGCAACTCGGCGCTCGGGGGTGGCACCCTCGGCACACCCGCGCGGGACTGCTCCACCCAGACCTGCACCGCAGCCCAGATGGCGACATGGGATCTCTGGAGCTGGGAGCGGCGACTCGACGGCACGGCCGTCCGCGATGCAGCCAACCGCAATGTCTCGGGTCTGGTCGATCCGCACGGTTGCGTGGTCTTCACGCGCGCCAGTGCGTCCTTCCCGAACACCGGGCAGCTCCGCGTGATCGTGAACTGGCGCGGTACTACCGATACCTCTGACGCCGTCGCAACGGGCACAGCCTGCGGACCGGATGCTGCGGGTTCCGTCGATTCCCGCCATCAGGTGATCGTCAACACCTACGTGATCGACGAACGGGGGCTGGGCTGATGCGCGCGCCGTGCATGCGGGGGCAGCGGGGCCTCACCATCGTCGAGCTGATGATCGCGCTGCTGCTCGGGCTTTTCGTCATTGGCGGCGTGATCTTCGTGTTCGCCGGCTCCAAGCGCAGCTACACCGAAACCGAACAACAGACCCGCATCGCCGACAACGGACGCTTCGCACTGCAACTTCTGGAAAGCGAACTGCGGCTGGCGGGTTTTTTCGGGGAATCGACGGCCGCCAACGTCGATCCTGACGCCAACCTGGGCGCTGTCACCGCCGACTGCACCGCGCCTGCGCAGGCCTATGACATCGACAACTTCCTCGCGGTGCTGCGCGCCAGCAACGCCGGCGTAGCCGTCACCTGTGTCACCGATGCCGTGCCGGCCTCGGATGTGATCGTCGTGAAATCGGTGCGGGCGCTGCCGCTCTCCGACGGTGTGCGTGACGACCCCTCCGATGACGACGGCACCATCGATTCCCCCAACGCGCTTAGCGGCCAGCTGAGCTATGTGATCAGCAACCCGCTGAAGGGCGTGCTCTTCGACGGCGCCGACACCGCTCCCTCGATCACCGACGGCGGCACCGTGCCCGGCGGCACGGCCTGGGAGTACCGCTTCCAGGTCTTCTATGCGCGAGCCGGAAACCCGCCCCAGTTGGCGCGCAAGACCCTGTCCTGGAACGGCGCGGGCATGAGCGTGGTCACCGAGAATCTGGTCGAGGGTGTGGAGCAGATGCGCCTGCGCATCGGCATCGACAGCAACGACGACGGCGAGGCAGACCGCTTCGTCACCGCCGACACCGCAGGCATTGACTGGTCCACGGTCTCGGCGCTGGAACTCAACCTGCTCGTGCGCGGCACTGACATCGACGCCGCCTATACCGATACCCGCACCTACGATCTCGCGGGGCTCTCGCTCACGCCGGGCGGCGCGTTCCGCCGGTTGCTGGTGAACAAGTCCGTATCGCTGCGCAACTCCACGCTCACCATCAGGGGGCGACTGTGAAAGAGATCCGATCTGTGAACCGGCAGCGCGGCGTGGCACTCGCCATCGCGCTGATCCTGCTCGCCGTGATTACCGTGCTCAGCGTCTTCGGGGCGGCCACCGGCGCACTCGATCTGCGGGTGAGCGGCAACATGCAGGCGGCCTTCGATTCCTTCCAGCAGGCCGAGGCCGGCGTGGCAGCGGTGGTGACCCTCTCGGGCACCGGCCCGGATCCTTTCATGGGCGTCGATGACCCCGATCCGATGAACGGTGCCTCGGGCGATCCGCTGGGCAACCTGAACGATGGGGCGGGCAGCCTCGACCTGAACGTGATCCTGAAGGTGAATGCCGGCACCTGCCCGCGCTCGCGACTCGGCTTCAGTGCCGACCTGATCGCCTGTGACCATTACCGTGTCGAATCCACGCACACCGCTGCCGACTCGCGCTCCAAGGTCGACCAAGGCGTTGTGAAATCCGTCATCGGGAGTGCAACGCTATGAGCAGGCCCGTTTCCATTCCCGCTGCAGCCCGCTGCCTCCTGGCCGCGCTTGCGCTGCTCCCCGCCCTGTTGCTGCCAGCCACCGGCGCTCTGGCCGACGACACCGAGATCTACCGCGCCGCCTACAGTTCCGGCGGCGGCACCGCCAGGCCGAAGGTGCTGATCATCTTCGACAACTCCGGAAGCATGGACACCATCGCGGAGCAGAAGCCGGCCTACAACCCTGCCACCACCTATCCCACCGTGACGGGCATCGTGAACGGGCGCCTCTATTGGGCAACGGGCTCGTCGGGCGATCCTCCCCGTGCCAACACCGGGCAGTGGATCAACGACTACCGCAACCGCTGCGCCTCCTCCTACACCCCGCTCGCCAGTACCGGATATTTTCAGAGCAGGCTCGCGATGTGGCGCACAGCCACCGTCACGTCCTGGAGTGATCTCGCCACCAGCACCACCGACCCCTTGCACGTCGACTGCTCCAACGACGTCACCAACAGCAACAACGGCAACGGCAGCGGCACGGGCAACCCGGGCAGTGGTTATCCGCGCTCCTCCACGCCGCGCCCTTACGGCAGCACCAGACAGTCGAACGTGTCCGGTGGCTGGAGCTCCTACAGGCTCTACAACGCCAACTACATGAACTGGTTCTACAGCACCACCTTGGTGGACCGTAGCCGGATCGATGTGGCACAGAGCGTCACCACGGATCTGATCAATGCCAATCCCGACATCGACTTCGGGTTGGCGGTGTTCAACTACAACGGCAGCGGCAGTGGCAGCAACGACGGCGGCGCCATCGTGCGCCGGATCATCGCCGATTCTTCCAGCGGTGATCGCAGCGGCCTGGTGAGCCTGGTGAACAGCCTCACCCCCGACAACTTCACCCCGCTCTGCGAGACCACCTACGAGGCCTACCGCTACCTCTCGGGCCAGACCACTCTCTACGCACGCGAGCGGGGCTCATCGACCCCTTCCAAGGACGCTGCCGCCGAGAGCCCCAGCGGCACCTACGACTCGCCAACGGCAGACTGCGAGTACATCTACATCATCCTGATGACCGACGGTGAGCCCACCTACGACACCGACGCCAACAGCCGCATCGAGTCGCTTACCGGGCGCACCTGCGGGACATACCGCAACGGCTTTGGCGACAACGAGAAGAACTGCCTCCCCGAGATCGCGGAGTACATGTACGCCAATGATCTGGACGGCAATGTCTACAACGGTCAGCAGAAAGCCATCACCTACACGATCGGCTTCACCACCAACCAGACCTTGTTGAGCACGACGGCCCAGCGCGGCGGTGGTCTTTACTACACCACCGACACGGCAGAGGGGCTCGCGAGCGCCTTCCAGGGCGCGATCACCTCGATCCTTGCCACCAACAGCACGTTTACCTCGCCCTCTGTTGCGGTGAACACCTTCACGCGCACCGAGAGCCGCAACGAGGTGTTCTTCGCGATGTTCACCCCGCAGACGGGCACCGAGTGGCCGGGCAACATCAAGAAACTGGCGATCAGCATCTCGGGCGGGACGGCTTCGCTCACCGACGCCAACGGTCGTTCTGCCATCGACGCTTCCACCGGTGAGATCCTCGGTTCCGCGCAGACCTTCTGGAGCGCCACGACCGACGGACCTCAAGTGAACGCAGGCGGTGTGGGCGGCTTGCTCGCCGTCCGCGCACCCGACACGCGCGTGATCAAGACCAACACGGGCACGGGTGGCGCCCTGCAGGACTTCAGCGCGGCGAATTTCACCGCCACGGCAATGGGTGTCGCAGCGCTCTCGGACGTCTACACGCTCTTCAACGTTGCGAGCGCCGGCGCGCTCAGCGATCTGATCGACTGGGGGCGCGGTTACACCGACGCCACCCGCGCGGACACCCGTGACTGGGTCCTCGGTGACATGCTGCACAGCCGTCCGCTGGTACTGAACTACGGTGCGCGCAGCGGTTTCACTTCGTCGAGCCCGGACATCCGCATGGTGGTGGGCACCAACGCCGGCTTCCTGCACATGTTCCGCAACGACACCGGCGCCGAGAGCTGGGCCTTCTTCCCCAAGGAACTTGCCGCCGTGCTCGACAGCCGCCGCGACAACGTCGGCGGCGCGGGCAATGTCTACGCCATCGACTCCCCGCCCGTGGCCTATTCGGTGGATCTGAACCAGGACGGCACCATCGACTCCACCGCGGGCGACAAGCTGTATGTGTTCTTCGGCCTGCGCCGGGGCGGCAAGGCCTACTACGCGCTCGATGTCTCGAACCCCGACGCGCCCGCCTTCCTCTGGAAGATCGACAAGAGCTCCACCGGCATGGGCGAGCTCGGGCAGAGCTGGTCGGTGCCTGTCGTGAGCTACATCCCCGGCTATTCGACCGGTGGTGTACCCAAGCCGGTGCTGATCTTCGGCGGTGGCTACGACGTGCTGAAAGACGACACGGCCACCGTGGCGGGCGCCGACACCGAGGGCCGCGGCATCTTCATCGTCGACGCCATCACCGGCGCACTGGTGTGGAGCGTGACACCCGCGGCAAACAGCGCCACCAATCTGCAGTCGACCGGCACATCCGGCCTGCGCTTCTCGATCCCGGCAAGCCTCACGGTGCTCGACAGCGACGGCGACGAACTCACCGACCGCATCTATGCCGCCGACACCGGTGGCAACGTCTGGCGCGTGGACATGCCGGGGAGCGCACGACCCACCTCCAGCCAGACGGCCTGGCGGATCACGAGGATCGCCGCGCTGAATACTTCCTCCACCGACAGCCACGCGGGTGACCGGCGTTTCTTCAACGCGGTCGACGTGGTGCGCACACGCGACAGTTATGCCACCTTCGACGCCCTCCTGATCGGCAGCGGTGACCGAGAGAACCCCAACGCCACCAACAACCGCGACCGGCTCTACATGCTCCGCGACCGGCAGACCTCGCCCTACACCACGGCGGCACCGAACTCCTCGGCCTGCAGTGCAGGGAGCGCGGACTTCCGGTGCTCGTTGCCCATCACCGACAGCGGCCTCTACGACGCCTCGGCCAACCTGCTGCAAGTGGGTACTGCCGCGCAGAAGGCCGCCGCACAGACAGCACTCGCCAGCGCCAAGGGCTGGTATGTGCGCCTTGGCGAGTCGAACGGCGAGAAGGCGCTTGCACGCTCGCTCACCATCGGGGGCAAGGTCTACTTCACGACCTTCTCGCCTGACACGGGGGGTGCCGGTGTGTTGTGCGAGCCGGCCACAGGCACGGGCAGCCTCTACGAACTCCGGCTGACCGATGCCACGGCAGTGGAGGATTTCAACAATGATGGTCAGCTCGCACTCGCCGACCGCAGCCTGACGCTCGGCAGCCTGATTCCCGACACTCCTGCGCCGCACTTCGGGTCTGACTCGAAGATCCGCCTGCTGTTCCCCTCGGGTGGCGGTCCGCTGGGTCGGGAAAACCCCATGAACACCAACACCAATCTGCCCAAGCCTTATGGCACCTATTGGTACAACCAGGAGTACTGAGTGAGTTCAGCTGAGCGGATGTCTTCGATGGCTCGCAGGGGGCGGGGTTTCACGCTGGTCGAGATGGCGGTGGTGGTGGCCATCGTGGGAATTCTGGCCGCGGTGGCGTATCCCGCGTACCTCAGCCAGACCCAGAAGGCCCGCCGCAGCGACGCGAAGACCGCGCTGATGGACGCCGTCAGCCGGCAGGAGCAGTTCATCCTGGATCACGGCACCTATACCACCAACATGACCGAGCTCGGCTATGCGGCAGACCCTCTCGTCTCGCAGGATGGGTACTACACCGTCGACGCGGCGGCGGGGGCCTGCGGTGCCATCCTGACCTGCTACACGCTCACGGCCACCCCGGTGGCCGCGCAGCCGCAATCCAAGGACACCCAGTGCACCTCGTTGGCTGTTGCCTCCACCGGTGCGCGGACCGCGACCGGCACGCTCGGCGCGGGATGCTGGTGATCACCCTCACGAGGTCCGCTGCCATGCGTTTACGGTTGTTTTCAGGCGTTCTTCTGTTCCTCTGTGTTTCTGTGCCGCTGCGCGCGGAGGAGTTCGCGTGCTACGTGCGCTTTCCCACCGCGAAGCCCTCGATTGTGCTGGTAGAGACGGCAACCGCCGCCAATGCCGCGAAAGTGGCGTCGCGGGCGCGCTCCAAGGGGCCGGTGCGCCAGAGAGAGCACGTGAAGGAAGTGGTGGAGTGCATTCACCGGCTGACGGGGCAGTTTGCCGATCCGGCGGTGCAGCGAATGTTCGAGAATCTGCCGCTCTGAAGCGGCTTGCCGTCGCGGGCATGGCCCGCTCCTACCGCAGGAGCGGGCCACGCCCGCGACCAACCCCGCCCGCCACCGTAGGAGCGGGCCATGCCCGCGACCAACCCCGCCCCCACCGTAGG
>JBILEG010000175.1:0-6982 GCA_044352225.1 Pseudomonadales bacterium
AGGGCAAACCGGCGGTGTCCTCCGCCGTGTACAGCGCCTTCAGGCGGATGCCTTCAGGCGTGATGGTGTCCAGCGAATCGGGCGCATTGCCGCCGGTTTGCTTGCGCACCGCCTTGTCCCAGTCGGCGAGGCCGGCAATGGCGGGGCGGTAATCCTGTGTGCTCATGGGCAAATCCTCGGGATCAGTGGCCGGCAGGCGGTTGACTCAGTTCGATCAGCACGCCGTCGCAACTCTTCGGATGGATGAAGATCACGCGGCAGCCGTGAGCGCCGGGCCCCGGTGCATCGGAGAGGAACACGTAGCCCTTCTCCCGCAGTCGTTCCACATCAGCATCGATATCATCGCTCCGGAAGCAGAGGTGGTGGATCCCACCGCCTTTTTTCTCAAGGTACTTCGCAATGGGGCCCTGACCGTGCAGCGGATGCACCAACTCGATGTGCGTGGGCGGCAGGGGAAAGAACGCCGTACTGGTTTGCGCTGATTCGACATCTTCGGTGCCGTCCAGCGGCAGGCCAAAATCGTCGAGGAAGCGCCGGATCGCCCGCTCAAGATCGGGAACGGCAATCGCGATGTGGTCGAGCGCGGTGATCATGCGGCCTCCAGACTCTTCAGAAACGCTGCCGTGGCCGCCACCCGCCGATCACGCAGTTGCTCGGGCGTGTCGAGCACGATCTGCTCGTCGGGAATCACTTTGAAGAGCGGTTGCCCCTTCTTGATGATCACACCTTCGCCGTGCAGCAGCACTTTCCCGATGGTGCCGCTGAAGGGGGCATAGACGCGGTTGAACATCTTCATCACTTCAACGATGTAGAGCGGATCTCCGGCCTTGAAATGCTGTCCCTCGCTCACGAAAGACGGCGCGCCCGGCGCTTCCCGCGGGTAGAACATGCCACCGCTGGCTGCGAGGATCTCGTCGGCGCGTGCGGCAGGCGGCGGCACCAGCACCTTCGCCATTTCGGCCTGATGCTTCGGATCGAGCAGTGCGTCGGGAATCTCGATCGAGAGATCGTCGTTCACGCACAGATCATGGAAGCCGGTGACCTGCGCGATGTAGGGCAGCACCAGCAGCACGTCCATCCCGGCCTGGAACCCCAGATGCGCGGCACGCACGGTGCCCCACTCGACGCCGCTCACACCAAATGGCGCCGTGGACGCGCGCAAGGCGACATCAAGCACCGCCCAATCTGTGAGCCCCGTCAGTTCCACTGCTTTCGCGTAGAAAGACAGCGCCTGTTGCAGCACGGCGTTGTCGTGATCCCAGATCATGTAGGCCGGCGGTGTGCCCGCGCGGAAATCCATGTTCAGGTAGTGGTAGGTGTCGGCAAGCAACTCCACGGGGTTCGTGTTGAAGGCAATCTTGCCGCCGGCAACGGTGAAGGCCGTGCGATGAATGCTGAGCCAACCCGACAGCATGTGCGGTTCGGCGAAGAGCTTGTGCACCGGACGCAACAGCAGGGATTGCTTGCGGTCGACACACTCCGCGAGTGACTTGCGGCTGCCCGCGTCGCCTTCAGCGGCCAGCAACCGACGCCGGATATCACCCAGCGCGTGCTCCACATCGAGTGCCTCCGCGCGCTGGCGTAACCGCCCCACGGCGGTCAGGTAAGGCACGATGAAACGCGTAGTCGGACGCGCCTGCACGTTCGCACCCAGGAACCAGTTCACGAGCCCGTAGTGGAACTCGAGGTTCGTGGCCAGATCCTTGCCCGCGAGGTGCGTGACACGCAGGATCTCGGCGAGACGCCGGTACACGTCCGGCCGGTCGGCTCCTACGGTGAGCAGCAGCGCGATGTTGCTGTCGTAGGCACCCGCGAGGGTGTAGGACATGAACACATCCGTGTCGGGGTTGTGGATGCTGATGCCCTGATCATCACGGATCTCGCCGGGAACCGCATTCGACCAGGTGCGGATAACGCCGCCCGCGTGTGGTGCGAGCGCCTGGTTGGTGGCGTTCAGGCGCGCCTCCAGCGAGGCGTTGTGGCGATGCACGCGCTCGGGCTTCGGCAGACGCTTGCCGTGGCGTGCGAGCAGCACCATGGCCTCGACCAGCGACTCCACCACAAAGGCCTCGGAAGGCTCCTCGGGGTTGTGGAAGCGCAGCCCGTAGCAGAGCTCCGTCACGCGGTGCTCGACCTGGATGCGCGTGTTCATTTCCATGAAGAAGTGGTGATCGCGCTCGACAATGCACTCGAAGGTCGAGACCGAATCCAGACCTACCGCGGCGCCAAAGCGCGATGCTTCCTCTTCCATGCGCTGGAGGATCAACAGATCCTGTCGCAGAACCCGCGCCTGCGCTTCATGACCCGCGGCTTCGGCCGCCGCAATGGCAATGCCGAGTTCCTCCTCGGTGACCGAAACCTCGAGGAGCTTCTGCTCGTGCATCTGCAACGAGCAGTCGCGACCGCCCAGCGTGGTGCACCACTCGCCATTGCCGATCACCTGGATTTCCTGGTGACGGGTGGTTTCGATGTTCAATTCGAGCAGGATGTTCTTGTTGTCACCCACGCCGGTGGCTTTCACCTCGGCCAGAATCTCGCGGGCTTTTTCGGGCGCGGGCGCCGCCGCCTTCGCAATGCGCTCCTCCAGGCTTGCGCCTTCGAATGAGGCGGGAGAGGCGAGGATGCGCTGCCCTTTGCCACCACCGCCGCCGATCGCCTTCAGGCGGATGCGGTTCTGCGGATAGCGCTGGTAAAGCTCGCGCAGCCGCAGCACGAGTTCCTCACACATCTCGTCGACCGTGTAGACGTCTACGCCCTTGCGGCCAGCTGCGTTCAGCACAGCATCGACCTGAGTCTCGACCGACACGCCCTCTGCAAAGACACTGTCCGGGATGCCGAGCGCGTGCGAGGCGGCAAGCGCGCGCAGGGCCGCTGCGTCGGGATGCTCGCGCAGCAGCGTGAGCGTGGTGAGGTTGTCGATGCCCGGCGTGACGCTGACGCCCACGGTGAGTGCGGTGCGCTTGGCCTCGTCCTTGAATCCCGCGCCGCGCACAGTGCGGCTGCAGGGCCCGATAAACCTCAGCCCCGCTTCCTCGAGCGATTTGACGAGCTCTTCGTCCTCGGACATGAAGCCATAACCCGCGAACACCGAGTCATAGCCGTTGTCATGGGCGATGGCGATGATCTGGCGGATACGCTGCGTGCGTTCTTCTTTGCTAGCACCCGTGTAGTCGGGCACGCGGTGCACGCGTTGCGGGTCGGTGAGCGTGCGCAGTTCCGGCGCCAGCGCGTTGGAGAAGGTGATCGAGTCCTTCTCCGAGAGCAGGATCCCGTAGCCGTGGATGCCCATCTCGTCGAACACGTCCATCGCTTCGCGGCGGATGGGCCCGCGGCAGATGATGAGCGGGCGCATGTCGGTGCAGGTGAATCCCCGCACCCAGGCGGAAGGGTGATTGGCGAGCCGGCGATCCCGGTGTACGAGGGGGTTGCCGAGGTAGTGTTCGTTGCTGCTGCGCACGGTCGGGTGTCTCTCCGCAGGGGGTTCGCGTCAGTGGAATTCGCGCTGTACGCCGTTGAACGGGCCAGGCTCGTAGTGACGCAGATGGAAGAGCAGGTTCTCGGCAAGCACCTTGCGGAGATCCGAGGGCATGACGATCTGCGAGATGGACCCAAGGCTGAGCGCCTCGTTGGGGTTCATCAGTTCCTTTTCATAGCGCGCGGCAAGCGCTGCTTCCTGCTCTTTGGCCCAGGCATCGACCTGTTTCCTTGCTTCTGCCTCGGCGTCCGCAACGCCGTCAGCCCGCAGCGCTTTCAGCGCCTCGGCGAGCCGCGACTGGCGTGCCGCACGCACCGCGCGCAGCTCGTCCTTGTAGACGAACTCGACGCCTGCAGGCCCCATCACGGCTGCGCGCGTCGTGGGGAGCGCGATCACCATGTCGGCGCCGGTGGGGTAGTTGTTGAACGAGGCATAGGCGCCGCCGAAGGCGTTGCGCAGGATCACGAGGAAGCGCGGCGTGCGCAGGTCGATGATCGCGTCGAGCATGGCGCGCCCGGCCTGCACGATACCGCCGGTCTCCTGCTCCCGCCCGGGCAGGAAGCCGGTCGTGTCCTCCATGAACACCACGGGGATGTTGTAGAGGTTGCAGAAGCGGATGAATCGCGCGTTCTTGTAGGCCGCCGCGATGTCGATCTGCCCGGAAGCCACGGCGCTGTTGTTGGCCACGAAACCCACGACCTGACCACCCAGACGCCCGAAGGCTGTGATGGTGTTGCGCGCGCGGTCAGGCTGCACTTCCATGAAGTCGCCGTGATCGCAAAGCTGCTGGATGATGATGCTGACGTCGAAGGGCGTGTTGAAACCGGTGGGCGAGTTGAAGGCCTTGCGCAGCAGGATGTCCACGTCCCAGGTCTTGCGGTCCACAGGGTCGGACGTCGGCTGGTACCGGGCCAGTTCGCCGTTGTTGTTGGGGATGTAGTTCAGGATCTCGCGGACCTTCATCAGCGCGCCCACTTCGTCTTCGACGACGAAATCGGTCACGCCGCTCTGCGAGTGCACCAGAGGGCCGCCGAGTTCGTCCGGCGTGACGTCCTCACCCAGAACGGACTTCACCACGCCGGCGCCGGTCAGGCCGAAGAAGGTGCCACGCGGTTGGATCACAAAGCTGCCCTGACGCGGCAGATAGGAGCCGCCGCCAGCATTGAAACCGAACATGCACATGATGCTCGGCACCACACCGCTCACCTTGCGCAGAGCGGTGAAGGCCTCGGCGTAGCCGTCCAGACCACCGACGCCCGCTGGCACGTAAGCGCCAGCGCTGTCGTTCAGGCCGACCAGCGGGATACGCCGCTTGCCCGCGAGTTCGAACAGCCGCGCGAGCTTGCGGCCATTGGTGGCGTCCATGGAGCCTGCACGCACGGTGAAATCGTGTCCGTACAGCGCCACATCACGCCCGTTCACGCGGATGATCGCCGTAACCAGCGATGCGCCGTCGAGGTTCTCGCCCCAATTCTGGAAGAGTACCGTGGGCTCGCCATCGGCCAGCACCGCGATGCGCTCCCAGATGGTCATCCGGTCTTTCTGGTGCTGGCGCTCGATGTTGACCACACCGGCGGCCTGGCGCGGACGACGCTGCAGCGCGAGGCCCGCGGCCAGGGTCTGCTCGTAGAGACCGGGCTGATACCCGACCTGCCCCGGCACCGTGAAAGCGTGCTCGGGTTCGTCGTGGAAGGGATTCTGCAGGGAGTAGGCGGGACTCCGCTCGTCGCTCATCGTGCCGCAGTCCTTGAACAAAGAGGAAAAAAGTTCACGCCGCACACAAACCGCGTGGCGCCCGAAAAATGGCACACTGCACCGGCCTTCAAGGCCGTGTGGATGGCCACCGGCGAGCCGCTTGGCAGGCCGGCAAAAAACCCCGCAAGATTAGGCAGTTAGGGCGGCAAGATCAACCGCCGGAGGCGAATCGCTTGCACGTGCAGGATGTAGTCCCCCTGCCCTATCTCGCAGATCCATGCGGGTACTTCGCGCGCATCCGCCATCGCCGGGGTGCCGTGCTGCTCGACAGTGCCCGCCCCTACAGCCACGAGGGCCGCTTCGACCTGCTCTCGAGCGACCCTGTGGCTCAGGTCGAGTCGCGCCGCGGCATCACGCGTGAATGGCACGCCGGCCGCGAGCGCGCCGCGAGCGGCTCACCTTTCAAGGTGCTTGCAACACTGCTGGACGAACTCGCGCCCCAAGGCTGGCAACTTCCCGGCGAATGGCCCTTCTCTGGCGGCGCCATCGGCTGGTTCGGCTATGGGCTGGGCGCGCGCCTCTCCCGAACACCCTGGCGTGACCCGGGCGCTCTGCCGGACCTTCGCGTTGGCATCCACGGCTGGGCGTTGATGCAGGATCACGAACTCCGGCGCACCGCCGCGATCTTCACGCCTTTGGTGGGGCAGGCGCTGCGCCATGAGATCCTTCGCGAACTCGGGCAGTCCACCACAGCGCCAGAGCCGTTCAGAACGACCTCCCCGTTCCGCTCGAACATGGACCGCGCCGGCTATGCCTGCGCCTTCGCCCGGATCCGGGAGTACATCCTCTCGGGGGACGTCTACCAGGTGAACTTCGCGCAGCGTCTGAGCGCAGGCGGGCGAGGTGATCCATGGGAGGCGTACCTGCGCCTGCGCCGGCGCATGGCCTCGCCTTTCTCGGCGTTCATGGCAGACGGTGAGAGCGCGCTGCTCAGCCTCTCGCCGGAGCGCTTCCTGCGTGTCTCCGGGGGGCGGGTGGAAACACGCCCCATCAAGGGAACGGTGCGCAGGGACAACGATCCCGAGACGGACCGCGCACGTGCCGACGCCCTGCTTACCTCGGCCAAGGATCGTGCCGAGAACGTGATGATCGTCGACCTCATGCGAAACGACATCGGGCGCGCCTGCCGCACGGGCAGTGTGCACGTCGGAAAGCTCTGCTCGCTCGAAAGCTACGCGAACGTCCACCATCTGGTCAGCGTGGTCACTGGCGAACTCTCTCCGGAGGAGACACCGCTCAGTCTGCTGGAGCACTGCTTCCCCGGGGGATCCATCACGGGCGCGCCGAAGATACGCGCCATGCAGGTGATCGACGAACTCGAACCCGACGCGCGCAGCGTCTACTGCGGCTCCGCGGGATATATCTCCTTCGACGGCAACATGGATACCAGCATCACGATCCGTTCGCTGGCCTGGGACGGAGACGAAATCCATGCCTGGGGCGGTGGCGGTATCGTTGCCGACTCCGCCTGCGATACCGAATACCGTGAGAGCCTTACGAAGGTCGAACCGCTGCTGGAGGAGCTGCAACCAGGCGCAATCGCGGCCCTGCTCAGAGATCCCTGATGCTCGCCGACCGGAAGGCATCGCGCAGACGCGAGTAGCCCACCACCGACGGAAACTGCGGGAACTCCGCGGTCACCCGCTCGGGCGCATTGAACAGGATGCCCGCGTCGGCCTCGGCGAGCATGGTGGTGTCGTTGTAGGAGTCGCCCGCCGCGATCACGCGGAAATTGAGCGACTTGAGCGCCTT